>JAQWCT010000062.1 GCA_028705785.1 Sulfurospirillaceae bacterium
TTTGAGCACCATTTTTTGATGCACCTTCAAGGGCATTTTTAAGCAGGGTTGCGGTGTAGGCATTTTTACGCGGACTTCCATTGATGGCTATAATTTTCATCGGTATTCCTTTTATCAATTTTGTTGAATTGAATTATAGGGTTATTTGTGACTTAAGTATAGAATGAACTTTTTAGTTATATACTAACCAAAAGGAAAGTAATGGAGCAAAAAATGGAAAAATTTAGTGATAAATACGAAAAATGTCCTATGTATTATGCGATGTCGATTTTGGAGGGAAAGTGGAAGTGGATTATTTTGTGGAAAATATCTGAGACAAAAGTCATACGCTACAATCGTTTAAAAGAGATGCTACAGCCCATTGCGCACAAAACATTAAGCCAACAACTCAAAGAGCTTGAAAGCCATAATATCATTCACAGAGAGCAGTACAACCAAGTGCCGCCCAAAGTAGAATACTCGCTCACTCCAGAGGGTGAAACGCTGATACCGATTTTAAGTTTGATGTATCAGTGGGGAAAAGAGCACATGAATCCAGGTGAAGTGCTTGATGGAGGAGCGTGTTTAAGCTCTTAAATGAAGGTTACATGTAAAACCAAATGACTTTAAAAATTGGGCTCCCGTTTTTCACTTCAAATGTCAGCAAGCACTAAAACATTTATGATTGAAAAATATATCTAAACTCTCTATTTCAATGGCTCAATTGTAAAAGGTAATTTACCATTTTGAGCCAGCCACCAATCTGCTAGCAACTTTTCTTTGATTTGTAGCATTAAATATAACAAAAAATGATTGCCTTTGAAAATTTTAATTCTCTTTTGCATCAGCCAACGCAAGCGCAAACAGTACATTAACGCCACCTTTTTCAAGCACTTTTTGCGCTTCTTGCAAAGTAGTGCCTGTTGTAACGATATCATCGATTAAAACAATATCCATTCCCTCTTTACATGTAGAGATAAAATTGCGTTTATGGCTTTGTCTAAAGGCGAGTTTTTGCCCTGAGTAGGTTTGATGATTCCCAGCTCGAAGTGAGCCGTATAACGGTTTAATGATGCTTTTGATGGTGTGGGCTAAAACAGCACTATGGGCGTAGCCATGTCGCACATGGTCATCTATGGGAACACCGTATGCACCTTTTGGGAAGTCAAATTGCTTTAAAAAAGGGAGCATAGAGTTTTTGGCAAGTTGTGCAAAGATTTTGGCACCGATGTAGGTGTGTTTGGTATGAAGTAGATTGGCAATCTCTGCGTATTGGTAAAAGGAATAGACTTTAAGTCCGCTCTCCAAAACGCGTTTGGCGGGGGTTGGTTCTAAAACGGTGGAGAGGCATTTTTTACAAAGCGGTTGCCAACTCAGCTCAAGGCAAAGATGGCAACGCATGAAGTTAGTCGATTTTGAGGATGGTGAGGAACGCTTCTTGAGGCAATTGGACTTTACCAATGGACTTCATGCGCTTTTTACCCTCTTTTTGTTTTTCTAAAAGTTTTCGTTTTCGTGTGATGTCACCACCGTAACATTTGGCAGTCACATTTTTACCCATGGATTTGACTGTTTCTCTAGCGATGACTTTATTGCCGATACTTGCTTGAATGGCGACTTCAAAAAGTTGTCGAGGCACTATCTCTTTCATCGCTTTAACAAAAGCATGTCCACGACTTTGGGCATTGACACGAGGGACGATGATAGAAAGTGCATCTACAGGCTCACCTGCAACCAATAAATCAAGTTTAACCAAATCACCCACTTGATAGCCGATAGGCTCATAATCGAAACTCGCATACCCTTTACTGACAGATTTGAGTTTATCAAAAAAGTCCATGACGATTTCATTGAGAGGGATTTCATATTCGAGCAAAACTCGCTCAGGACTAAGATAATCCATCTTTTTTTGAACCGCTCTTTTGTTGTTTAGCAAAGTGATGATATTGCCTAAAAATTCAGTTGGTGTTAAAACAGTTGCCTTAACGTAAGGCTCTTGAATCTCATCAATCTCATTAATGGGAGGCAATTGGCTAGGATTTTGGATGGAGAGTTCTACCCCATTGGTTCTTTTGACTTTGTAAGTAACGGTTGGCGCAGTAGCAATGAGGTCTAAGTCAAATTCTCGCTCCAATCGTTCCTTGATAACTTCCATATGCAAAAGTCCCAAAAATCCTACACGAAAGCCAAAACCTAAGGCAACCGAAGTTTCAGGCTCATAAGAGATGCTCGAATCATTGAGTTTGAGTTTATCAAGTGCGTCTCTGAGTTCTTCAAATTTATCAGTTTCGATAGGATAAAGCCCTGCAAATACAAACTGCTTAACTTCTTTAAAACCAGCTATTGGCTCTTTTGCTTTGTTACGATTGTCCGTGATGGTGTCGCCTACTTTAACATCGCCTACATTTTTGAGTCCCAAAACAACAATGCCTACTTCACCCGTTTTAATCATCGGTGTTTTTTCTAACACTAAAGGATGCGGATACATGAGATTTAATACTTCATGCTTTTTACCTGTACCCATGACATATATTTCTTGACCTTTTTTGATAGCACCATCATAGACGCGGACTAAGGCTAAAGCGCCCAAGTAATTATCAAACCAGCTATCATAAATCAAAGCTTTGGTCGGGGCATTAGTGTCACCCACTGGAGCAGGGATTTTTTCCACAATGCTATCGAGTAATTCTTTGATGCCAATGCCACTTTTGGCACTGACATTGAGCGCATGACTACAATCAAGTCCAATGGTATGTTCTATCTCATCTTTTACGCGCTCCGGATCTGCGGCTGGGAGGTCTATTTTGTTGATAACGGGGATGATTTCAAGATTGTTTTCTAAGGCTATATAGACATTGGCTATCGTTTGGGCTTCAACGCCTTGACTTGCATCGACGACTAACAGTGCACCATCACTTGAAGCTAAAGAACGACTGACTTCATAGGAAAAATCCACATGGCCAGGAGTGTCAATCAAATTTAAGATATAAATCTCACCATTTTTAACATAGGTAAGTCTTACACTTTGTGCTTTAATGGTGATGCCTCGCTCTTTTTCGATGTCCATGGTGTCCATCATTTGCGTGGTCATCTCCCGAGCACTTACTGCTCCACACTCTTGGATGAGGCGATCAGCTAGGGTACTTTTACCATGGTCGATATGGGCAATAATTGAAAAATTTCTAATATTATTTTGCATTAAATAAATAGTCCATTGACACTTTCATTGTGATATACACGGCGAATAACTTCTGCAAAAACAGGAGCAACACTTAAAACTTTGATTTTATCGACATTTTGTTTGAGAGGGATGGTATCGGAGACAACGAGTTCATCTAACTCACCTTTTTCGATACGCTCATAAGCAGGACCACTTAAAACTGCATGCGTACAACAAGCCATAACACTCGTTGCGCCTTTTTTCTTTAAAACCTCAGCCGCTTTAACAATCGTTCCAGCCGTATCAATCATATCATCAACCAAAATAACATCTTTACCTGTAACATCACCGATGATATTCATAACTTCAGATTCATTAGCTTTTTCTCTTCGTTTATCAACGATAACCATATCCACACCCAAAAGCTTTGCAAAGCTTCTTGCTCTTGCTACGCCACCGATGTCAGGACTTGCAATGATAGGATTTTTGAGATTTTTAGCTTTGACATAGTCATTGAAAATGATAGAACCATATAAGTTATCCACAGGAATATCAAAGAAACCTTGAATTTGTCCGGCATGTAAGTCAATTGTAACAACCCTGTCAAAACCTGCTGTTTGAATCATATTGGCAACAAGTTTTGCCGTAATGGGAACTCGTGGTGCTGCTTTTCTATCTTGTCTAGCATATCCAAAATAAGGCATAATCGCCGTAATCGTACTCGCTGAACTTCGACGAAGCGCATCCGTTAAAATCAACAACTCCATCAAGTTTTCATTGGCAGGCGCACAGGTTGATTGGATGATGAAAACATCTTTTCCTCTTACACTTTCACTGATTTGTACACTGATTTCGCCATCGCTAAACGCCTTAATTTCCGCTGCTGAAAGCGGCAATGAAAGATGCTTCGCAACCCTCTTTGCAAACTCTGGATTTGCGGTTCCTGCAAATACTTTGTAGCCTCTCATATCATTTTCCTTACATCAAAAAGTGCTTTATTTTATCCTAAAGGGACTTAAATTCTCTTTTTGAGCCTCCATTAACACTTCCTTAACAAAGTCATGTCATAATTTCATTATATCTTTAGTTAAAGGATTTTTTAATGCACAGCTTAAGACAATTCACCTCTTTAACACTTACTTTTACTTTTTTAGTGATGAGTTATACGGGCATTATTTTGTTTATTGCGCCTAAAGGCAGAGTGGCAAACTGGACAAATTGGGAACTCTTAGGGCTCGATAAAACACAATACACCAACTTACATGTAACCTTTATGGTGCTTTTTTTAGTGGGAATGTTTTTTCATCTTTATCTGAACTGGTCTTTGCTTCTATGTTATTTTAAAAACAGAGCAAGAGCGTTTTCACTTTTAACCAAAGAATTTATTTTAGCCTTTGCCATCAATGTTGTTTTTGTTGTAGGAACGCTTTATTACTGGGCACCATTTGAGCAATTATTAGATTTTCAAGATGATGTCAAAGCGGGTTGGGAAAAGAAAGTTGTTAAAGCACCTTATGGTCATGCTGAACTCTCTACTATCGAAGAATTTGCACAAAAAATGGGTAAAGATGCAACAGTTATCATCGAGCAATTAAAAGCTAAAAATCTCAATGGTGTAAGTTTGGATAAAACCATTGAAAAAGTTGCCAAAGAAAATGGCAAATCCCCAGCAGATCTTTTTGAGATGCTAAAAACTCCAAAGGAGAAAAAATGAAAAATGTTTTGAAAATTGTATGTTGTGTTAGTTTTTTAGCATTGGTGTCACATGCTGCTGATATGCCTGCTCGTGGTCCTGTTGGTTTTAAAGTTTACGATACTAACAAGGATGGATTTATCAGTGAAGATGAGTTTAATAGTGTAAAAGCTGCACGCATGAGTGCTAATGCAGATGCGGGAATGCCCATGAGAAATGCAGGTAATTCGCCCGATTTTGCGTCTATTGACACTAACAAAGATGGCAAAATAACGCCTGAAGAGCTAGAAAAAGGTCAAAGACAACAAATGCAAGGAAAAGGCAATAGACAATAAACTAAAGAGGCAGTTTTAACTGCCTCTTATCCTCTACTCGAAATAAAAATCCCTAAAACAATCAGTGCTAATCCCAAAATCTTATAGAGTGTCACACTCTCAGCAAACAAAAAGACCGAAGAGACAAAAACCACCACAAAAGTAAGCCCCATAAATGGATAAGCGTAACTGAGTTCAAACTTTGTCATAGCCGCCATCCAACACAAAGATGCTACAAAAGCCGAGATAAAACCACTAAGGATAAAGGGGTCTAAAAAAAGTTTGAACAAAAAGATAAACTTTGCCATCGTCTCATCTGGCAAATGCCCGTGAAAAGGAATGCGCCATTTGATAACCAATTGTCCATACACTGTAAAAAAAATCGTTCCAAAAATATACAAATGCGCCATTAGTTTTTGCTCCACTTCAAAATCACTTCACAGACCTCATCAATTTCTTTACATGTAAGCCCATAATACATCGGCAATCGCAACAGTCTCTCGCTCTCTTTAGTCGTATAAGTGTCAACGCCATCAAATCTTCCAAACTTCAAACCAGCAGGCGCACTGTGCAAAGGAATGTAATGAAAAACTGCGCCAATCGCTTCGTTTTTAAATGCTTCCAAAAGGGCAAATCGCTCTTCTAAATCTTTTACTTTGAGATAAAACATATGAGCATTGTGCTTACAATCCTTAGGAATATAAGGTAACTCAATCAAACCTTTTTGCGCCAATGGTAAAAGCTTCTCATGGTATGCATTCCAACTGTTCATGCGATGTTCTTGAATCACATCTGCCATCTCAAGCTGACCCCAAAGATACGCTGCTTGAAGTTCACAAGGAAGATAACTACTGCCAATGTCCACCCAACTGTATTTATCCACCATGCCTCTAAAAAACAAGCTTCGATTGGTCCCTTTTTCACGGATTATTTCAGCTCGCTCTTTAAACTTTTCATCATTAATGAGAAGCAATCCACCCTCACCACCACTGGTGATATTTTTGGTTTCATGGAAACTAAAAGCACCTAAATGTCCGATAGTTCCAAGCGCTTTTCCCTTGTAAGTACTCTCAAATCCTTGCGCTGCATCTTCTACGACAAAAAGATTGTAACGGCTCGCGATTTCCATAATGGTATCCATCTCACACGCCACGCCTGCGTAATGTACTGGAACAATCGCCTTTGTTTGAGGCGTAATGGCTCGTTCAATAAGTGTTTCATCGATATTCATGGTCTTTGGATTAATGTCCACAAAGACTATTCTTGCACCCCGAAGCGCAAAAGCATCAGCTGTGCTAACGAAAGTATAGCTTGGCATGATGACTTCATCACCCTCTTTGATTTCTAACAACAAAGCTGCCATTTCAAGTGCGTGGGTGCATGAAGGTGTGAGTAAAGTCTTCTTACATGTAAGTCTTTCTTCAAACCATTTTTGACATCGTCTACTAAAAGCGCCATCCCCAGAAATCTTGAGACTTTTCATTGCTTCTAGGACATATTTTTCTTCATTACCTGCATAAGGAGGTTTATTAAAATGTATCATTTATTCCCACTTTTTATAAAATTTTTGGCATTTTCGCCCTCATTAAAAATCAAATCTAACACGCTCACACCATGTTCAAACGGGGGAAATAATTGGTGGTACGCTTGATAACCGCTATAATCCATCCATTCTACATGTATACCCGCTTCTTTAAAAATAGATTCATCCAGATAATCACTTGCCGCAGGACCACTGAGATAAGTTGTGGCTCCAAGTTCTTGACACAATGCCAAAAGTCGCTCACTTTTACCATCCGCCAAAACAAACTCTCTCGAATCACGAATAACCGTTTTAATGCCCAAAATCGCATTGATAGCATCAATAAAATGTCGGTTAATCTCACTTATATGGGTTTGTGTAGCGTTCATATACAAGCTTTCAAACTGCTCTTTATAGGCTTTAAAATGAGGTGCTTTAGCATAGTTTTGTGCCAAACTTTTCCAATGCTGAACATTCCAATTAGGCTGTGTAATAACTGTTTCATTAATCTTTTGCGCCAAACTCTCTTGCTTTACGGGAATGGTGAGCCACTGTAAGCCATTTTGCGTTTTGATTTTATTGCGATTGCGCCAATCATTTTTAGTGTATTGCATATCATCATATAAAACAAATTCATCGACACTTCCGATGATGTCAAAGTACCCTTTCCAAGGGATATAATTTGATTGTAAAATAGCGACTCTTTTCATAGATTGATTGTTTCTCCAATGATATAAAGTGGGCGGTTTTTGACCTCATCAAAGATTTTTCCGATATAAAGCCCCGTGATGCCAAGGATGGCAAAAAGAAGTCCGAACATAAAAAACATTGAGACCATTAAACTCGTCCAACCCTCAGTTGGTGTGTGGTAAAAGAAGTAGCGAAGTACTAGCCAACAAGCAAAACCCAAACTTGTCAAAGCGATAACAAAGCCTAGTTGAATAGATAAACGAAGGGGTTTATTGGAGTGTGAGAGAATAGAATCAATGGCTAGATTGATAAGCTTTGAAAAGTTATAAGAGGATTTTCCATGGGCTCTTTGCGCATGTTCTATCTCGATTTCAGTTTTTTTAAACCCTACAATTTTGGCAAAAAGTAAAAAATCTCTACTTTGTTCGCGATAAAGGTTGATTGTTTGAATCACTTTTTGCGCATAGATGCCAAAGTTGGCAATGCTGTTATCGTGTTTAGTATCGGTAAAATACTCCAAAACTTGATTAAAAAGTTTTGAGCTTAGGCGTTTGAAAAAGCCATCTTGTCGCTCGACTCTTTTGCCAAAAACGATATCATAACCCTCTAATGCCTTAGCATAAAGTTTGCCTATCTCTTCAGGTTTGTCTTGCAAATCACAATCCATCACCACAACCCACTCACCTTTAGCATGGTCAAGTCCAGCAGTGATAGCATAGTGCTGTCCAAAGTTGCGTGAGAGGTTGATACCTTTGACTCTTTCGTCTTTTTGCGCTAAAAGGGCAATGGTTTCCCATGATTTTTGAGGACAGGCATCATTAACAAGAATGATTTCAAAATTTTCTGTGATGGGTGAAAGCGATGCTACTAATCTTTCATAAAGTTCAAATAAACACGCTTTACAGCCATAGATAGGAGAAACAATACTAATGTGGATAGGCTCCATTATAGACCTTTAAAATATTTTAAATACCAAATTTATTGATGATGATTTGGCATTTATGGAGCCATCATTATACGCTTTTTCTTCCTAGTATCCGCTTTAGTTCGCTTCACATATAAGGGATTTTTTTCAAAGACAAAAATGGTATATTTTCCAAAAGCAAACTCTTCGATGGGGTCAGGCATATTGAGATTGTTAATCCCTATATATAAATCCTCAATATCTTCATGTAGAACCATAAAAAAGACTTTTCCATCCGTAGAATCTTTCTGATACCACCTATCGCTAGAGAGCCACTTCACAAGGGTCACACCTTTTTCATCTATCTCGATAGGACGAATATCAACAGCGCCATCGCTTAGTACCGTATACATGTGTGAATCCCAGTAGGTCGCATATCCAAATTTTAAGCCATGATTTTTAAGTTCTTCAACCAATGCTATGCGTTCATCAACGATACCTCGCCACTCTTTGGGAGAAACATAATTCCATGAAAGCCCCAGCGCTATGGTCAAACACAACGATAAAATCAGTTTGACAAAAATAGGGTAAAAACGCCACATAATGACATTGCATAGTAAAATCATCATTAAAAATGGTGAAATATAGCGAATATTATTGCGTGCTGCCCAAGCATGTTCGTGCAAAGAAGTCGTAGAATACAATACAAAGATAATGACAAAACCCACATAAGAATAAAGAACTGTTAGTCGCTCAGATGAACTCATCTGATAAAAATATTTCCTTACATGTAAAGCAGGAAAAATCAGCACCAAAGGATAAAGGCCAAATTTGAGTAAAGAGACAATACCCATTAATGAAGAGGCTTTAATGCCCTCATCCCATTCTGCTCCTATAAAATTTAAAAGCCCCAAAAAGGCATGAGCGGCGTGAACAGGGAGCTTTTCAAGAGGCATCAACTCAGCATTGTTAGCACCACCAGCAAGATGCAAACTCTCCAGCAATGAAAAATGTGCCACCGTGGCAATCGAAATAACAATGACTCCAAAAATAAAAATAACAATTTTTTTAATCGATAAAAGTCTAAAAATAGCCTCTTTAAAAGTTTTAACACTATCCCTTGAAAAATAAACAATGCCTGCAAGTGCCCCAAAAAATGGAACGATATAATAAACAAAAAATCGTACAGGATTGGCTAGAACCAGTAGATATAAAAGTCCTAAAAAGAGAAAAAAAGCTTTGAGTTTGGTAGAGTTTTTGAGTACATGGGGACTTAGTTTTCGAAACATATACAAAAAGGCTATCATAAAGATAAAGTACCATGTATACGCCGCTTCGCCATAGAGTTCTCGCAAATACATAGGAGAATACCCAATACATACAATCACACCACCCATTAATGATGACGCTCATGAAAGCATAAGAGAGCGAAGGAAATTGTAGACAAATATAACCATAAACATAGTGACTAAAAAAACCGTAAAAGCATGAGCAAAATAACCGTTTTTATCCGCCAAGACCCAGGGAATAACTAAAACATGTTTAAAAAATATCCATAAATCATTATTGACATACCACCAATGACTCGGAAAAAAACTCTCTGAGAGAACAATCTCTTCTGCTAAAATATTGGCAATAGCAGCGTCTGAATTAAAAAAAGCACGGTATGTTTTAAAAATATAAAAACTCACTTCATAGACAATAAGCACTGCTAGTAGCAATACTCCGATAAAAGAAAGGTTATGTTTGAAAAGGCTTTTAAAATTTTCTCTTTTTGTCATTGATACTCTTTATTGGACAAAAACTCCATTGCTTGCTTATAGTAAGCAGTATTTTCAAGTCCATCATTTTTTAATTCGTTAGTATGCAAAATCAATCGTTCATCAATTTTCAAAGCAATTTCTTCGATATCATCACTCATAATAATGAGTTCAACATCGGATTTATTAATGGTATGGTATTCCACCATCGTTGTTTGAATAAAATCGTACAGTTTTTCCCAATAGCTTTTGCCATATAAAAAGATACTGATTTTGGTAATTTTCCCCGTTTGTGTGAGTGTCAGTGCTTCAAAAAGTTCGTCCAGTGTTCCAAAGCCACCGGGGAAGATAACATAGGCAAGAGAATATTTGATAAGCATCACTTTACGAACAAAAAAGTAATCAAACGAAAGATTTTTAGTGGTGTATTTATTGCCCGTTTGCTCATGCGGTAGATTGATATTGAGTCCTATAGACTCTGATTGATTGGCTTCAAATGCCCCTTTATTAGCTGCTTCCATAATACCAGCAGAGCCTCCGGTGATAATGGAATACCCTTTTTGTCCTAGTATATTGGCTAACTTAGTAGCATCTTGACAATAAATGTTATGAGCATCAAACCTTGCACTTCCAAAAAAAGTAACACTAGGTCCTAGGTTTTTGAGTTCATCAAAACCCTTAACAAAATCCGACATGATGCGTAAAACACTCCACTCATTGGAGCGTTCTGTATCTTTTATATGGGCACGATGCTTCATCGGTGCCACTATCGTAGTTTCTCTAATCGTTCTCGCTTACTTCCAATATCACCTATTTGGACGCCAAAGTTACCATCTACGATGACAACTTCACCCATTGCAATCACTTTATCGCCTACTAGTATTTCAAGTGGGTCATTGGCAAGTTGGTCAAGTTCAATAACAGAACCAATATCCATACTTAATACATCTTTTAAAAGCATTTTTTTAGAGCCTATGCGCACACGGATAGGAAGCTTAACATCTTTAATCAATTCGATGTTGCTCATCTCCTCTGGACTCATCCCTGGAATACTTCTTTTGGGTTCATTGACTGGTTGTCGCCGAGGATGAGTCGATTATCGAAGATGTCGTGATCTGACACACGCGTTTTCGCATGGTAGGACTTCGCCTGATCCTCAAGCAAAATTCTCGGTTCAAGCTTTGGCTTGATATCCTTACCAATCCACGTCAATTCAAGTTTCTGTTTCGTGTCCATGCTCACGCTTTCTTCAGATCTTCCTTGATGTAATACTTCGCTCCGAAGGATTTCAAAAGAGATTCTGCATCTTCGCGGAACTTGCGCCAGTCGACGGTC
>JAQWCT010000063.1 GCA_028705785.1 Sulfurospirillaceae bacterium
TCATTTTACCTTTTGGTTTAAAGTCAAATTTAAAGCCATTGATACCAACGATGCGTTGTTCGTCCTCACCAAAAACTGTTCCACTGATGCTAGTGACATTTTTTTCTGTCGTTAAAGTAATGGTAATTTTATTTTTATAGCCACTTGTACTGTTGACCACTTCGTATTTGGTTTCGATACCTTTTTCTTCTGCAACAAAGGCCGCGTTGACATAATTAATCTTATCTTCAATGGCTTCTTTTAAAGAGCCTACAATGCCAAAGGTCAATAACGATTTGGCATAATCACTAATCTCACCCTCAACTTCGATACGGATAGATTTGATGGCTGAGCGGTTCATTTGGGCGGCTAAAAAGCCCATTTTTTGAACGAGTTCGAGGTATGGTTCTACAAATGGTGGCAAATCTTCTGCTTTAATCGGTAAATTAAGTGCATTGGGATAACTGACACCTCTTGCCGCACTAATGGCTTGTTCAGCCGCTTGGATGGCGATTTTTTCTTGAGATTCAAGCGTATTGGCTCCAAGGTGAGGAGTAACACAAATATTTTCTAAATCTAACAAAGGATGATCCGTTGCTGGTTCATACGAGAAAACATCGATACCTGCAAAGGCGATTTTTCCGCTTTTGAGTCCATCATAAAGGGCTTTTTCATTATATAAAGAACCTCGTGCACAGTTGACAAGACGGACACCATCTTTCATTTTTGCGATTTCATCATAAGAGATTATATCGGTAGTCTCTTTGTTTTTAGGGGTATGAATCGTGATAAAATCACATGCCAAGATATCATCAAAATTTTCAGTATAGGTCATCCCCAAATCTGTTACTTTTGATGAAGGCACATAAGGGTCATACGCTACGATTTGCATGCCAAATGACTTAGCACGAATCGCCACACGACTTCCGATATTACCAAATCCGATAACGCCTAAACGCTTTTCACATAACTCAACACCATACCACTTTTCTCTTTTCCAAACTCTATCAATTTTGAGGTGATTGTTGGCATTGGTAAAGCTTCTTGCAGTTCCTAAAAGATGCGCCATGGTGAGTTCAACTGCGGCAATGGTATTGGCTGTTGGTACATTCATAGCGATAATGCCTCGTCTGCTACAACCATCTTGGTCAACATTGTCCACACCCACACCTGCTCTTACAATCGCTTGCAAGGAAGTTGCTGCATTTAAAAATGCTTCATCAACATCTGTTGAACTTCGCGTAATGGCAACATCACAATCCCCAATGACTTTAAGCATTTCTTCTTTTGACATAGCCACGGCATCAATCACTTCGATATCTTTTTCAGCTCTTAAAAGTTGAAATCCTTTGGCATGGATAGCATCACATACGATAATTTTTTTTTGTTTCATTTCTTTCATAGGAAAACCTCAATAATTTTTGATTTTATATCATATTTTTCAAGTTCTTGTACAACTCTATCCAATGCTTTCAAGTTTTTTTCTTGAACGAAAACAATGGGAGTTTTATCTTCTTTAATCACCACATAAGAGAGTCGCATAGAAGATAAGGTCTGTACAATACAAAAAAGTGAGTATCTATCGGCCCTGTCAATCACAAGGCGGAATGATTTAACTTTGCCACCATCTCCCCCTTGAAGATCAATTTGCATAAAAAGCTCATTCACAGGAAAGATAAATTCTCTGCTGTCTTTATGAGCCATTTCTTTAATCCAAACAGTCTCTTTAGGTTCTTGAGGGGGAATGATTTTGGTAGGGGATTCGACCTTGGCAAAATCTTCTTTAATCTCTATTTTCTGATTCAAAAGCTTATACAGTAAAAAGCTTATGCTCACAAAGAGAATTAAAAAAAATATGCCAAGGATTTTTTTTTGCATCGCTTACTTCAATTGGTCTTTAAGAATATCTCCAAGTGTCATCTTGTCTTCTTTATTAATCTCTTGAAGCGCTTCTCTCTCTTTTAGTTTAGAAAGTCTTCTGACAGAAAGTCTGATTCGGTTTTTCTTATCATCGATAAAAGTAATAGCCGCTTCAATTTCATCACCAATTTTAAGATCAGCTTCATTGACTTGACCCAAATCTTCTTTACGAATAAGTGCATCTACATTGTCTTCAAGCTCAACAAAAATACCAAATTCTTTAATATCTCTGATTTTACCATGAACGATGTCACCGTTTTCGTGAGATTTAGCATATTTTTGAATTGGGCTGTCTTCAAGTTCTTTTTTACTTAAGGATACTTTTTCATTCTCGACATCAATTTTAACGATTTTAACTTCAAGTTCAGCACCAACAGCAAAAAGCTCTTTACACTTGTTGTTACGATCCCAAGAAGCATCTTCATTGTGTAACAAGCCTTCGATTCCACCGATTTTAACAAATGCACCAAAGTTTGTAACCGTTGTTACTTCACCTTTAACAACATCGCCAATTTTGAATTTTTTCATAAAATCATCAAATGGTTTTGGAAGAACATTTTTCAAAGAAACTCTAAGTCTTCTCTCTTTTGCATCAATTTCAATAACTTCAACATCAACGACTTGTCCCTCTTCGATGTAATCGCGTGGGTGTTTAATGTTTTTATCCCATGAAATCTCAGAGATATGTAAGAAACCTTCAATGTCATTTCCAAGGTCAACAAATGCACCGTATGGCTCGATATTGCTGATGGTTACTTGGATAGAATCACCTGTCTCTAATTCGTCTTTAATCTCATCCCAAGGATCAGGCATAGCAGCTTTTACTGAAAGTGAAAGATGTCTTTTGTCTTTATCGTATTTGATAGCTTTAACAGGAATGACTTCGCCTTCTTTGTAAAGTGTACCAGGGTTTACAGGACCTTTGTAGCTAATTTCGCTGTAATGAACAAGCCCATCAATACCACCAACATCTACAAACATACCATAAGTAGTGATTTTTTTAATCGTTCCTTCAACCACTTCATCTCTATCGATTAATTCTTGAACGATCTCTTTGCGTTTTTTGCGTTCATCATCTAAAAACTTTTTACGAGAAGCAATGATAGATTCTGTTTCGCTATCAATTTTAATGATTTTAACTTTAAGTGCTTTGCCAACGAGTGTATCCATGTCTTTGACAGCTGCTTGTGATCTTGGAAGGAAAAATTCGATACCGTCTTTATTTTCTGCGATAAATCCACCTTTGTTTTTACCAGTGACTTTAACATCGATAACGACATCATCTTCTTCTTTATAATTAGCGATAAATGCTTTAACTTTTTCTTTACGAAGAGCTTTTTTGTGCGAAACCATTGGTCTTTCATTTCTGAAACCTGAAATGACTACGGCTATGACATCACCAATTTTACATGTAATATTGCCATTTTCATCTGTAACTTCAGAAGCATTTAAACGCCCCTCAGACTTCTTGCCAACATCTACCAAGATAACATCTTCCTTGATTGCCACAACAACACCATTGATGAGTGCATCTCTTTCAGAATCTTTAAAAGACTCCTCTAACATCGCCGCAAAATCCATCTCCTCATGCTCGTCTACGGCTTGTGTATGAACAGATCCGTTCGCCTCATTAACCATTTTATACCCTTTTGATTGATTTTTTTTAAATTTTGTGTAAAAGTTTTCTATTATACTTTAATTTCGCTTATTTTTCCAATAATTTTTTCAATAATCCAATCTGGCGTAGAAGCGCCCGCAGTAACACCACATAATTTTTTATCCAAAAACCATGACGGTTCTAAATCTTTTTCACTTTCAACTAAAAAACTATCCATACAATACTCTTTACAAATACTATGCAATTGCTTAGTATTAGAGGAATTTTTACCCCCAATGACGATGACAACATCTGCTTCTTTAGCAAGCTCTTTTGCCGCATCTTGGTTTTCAAAAGTCGCATTGCAGATGGTGTTAAAAACCCTTACTTCTTTATAATGTGTTTCCAAATAATTCGTAATTTTTAAAAATTCATTGATTTTTCGCGTTGTTTGAGACACCACGGCAATTTTATTGCCTTTAAATTTGACTGATTCTAGCTCTTCGACACTTTGCACAACAACCGCACCATTGATAGCATAACTCTCCACGCCTCTCACTTCAGGGTGGTCAGCATCCCCAAAAATCACAATTTCATAACCCTCTTGACTCATTTTTTCACAAATTTCTTGAGGCTTGGTAACATAAGGACATGTCGCATTAATCACTTCAATATTTTGCGCTTGCAAGGTTTCTAAATCTTTTTTAGGAATTCCATGTGTACGAATAATGGCTTTTTCTATCCCTTTGGCTTCAGAAATATCATGGAGTGTTTTGACATTAAAATTTTCTTTTAAACGGTTAATCTCTTCATTATTGTGAATAAGCGGCCCTATCGTAGAAGCATTATGCGAATTTTCTGCAATCTTGATAGCCCTTTTTACACCAAAACAAAAACCATAACTCGTAGCCAGTTTAATCTGCATTCACGCTACCTATTTGAGATAAAAGTTCAAGAAAATTAGGGAAAGAAGTGTTGATGCAGTCAATATCTTCGATATGCATTGGAGAAATAAGTCCAGCAATAGCGAAACTCATTGCAATGCGATGGTCACCAAAACTATTGATAGTCGCACTTTTCAATATGCCACCTTCGACTTCATAACCATCTGCAAACTCTTCCACACGGATGCCACAAAGTTGGAGATTTTTAACAACACTAGAGATGCGATCACTCTCTTTGACACGAAGCTCTTGCGCATTTTTCACTAAACTTTTGCCACTCGCACAGGCAAATGCGATGGAAAGCGCTGGTAATTCATCGATAAGCCAAGAGATATTTTCTTCCACACATACACCATGGAGTTCTCTTCCCATGATAACGATATCGCCTACACTATCATAGACATTATTTTTTTCAATAAATTCGACCTTAGCTCCCATGCGTTCTAACACTTTATAGGCTTCAATGCGTGTTTTATTAAGAAGCATATTGGACAATGTCACTTTGCTCCCTTGGGTAATAGCCGCAGCTACTGCAAAGAAAAAGCCACTGGATGGGTCATTGGGTACTTTGATGTCCAAGGGTTTGAGTGGTGCTGTTTGCGGATGAATGGTCACTTTAAGGCCCTGCGAGAGCACTTGTGCACCCATGCCTCGAAGCATCCTCTCGCTATGGTCACGGCTGAGTTCTGGTTCACAAAACGAACAAATACCATTGGCTTTTAAGGCCGCAAGGATGAGCGCACTTTTCACTTGAGCTGAGGCGATTTTACTCTCATACTCAAAAGCTTCAAGCGTTTGTCCTCTGATGCCAAGGGGAGCATAGTTTCCCTCGCTTCTTCCATCAATTAACGCTCCAATTTTACGCAGTGGATCAGCGACTCTTCTCATGGGTCTGGAGCATAAATAACTATCGCCATAAAGCACAAAAAAACCTTTACATGTAGACAAAAATCCCATCAAAAGTCTTATCGCAGTTCCTGAGTTTCCACAATCTAAAATGAGAGGTGGCTCACTTATCTCTTTGGGTGGGATGATAGTAATCATATCACCATTTTTTTCAACTTTAGCCCCAAGGGATTGGACGATACTCAGTGTACACATCGTATCTTCAGCCCCTAAAAAATTTTCTATTTGACTTGGTTTGTCACTTAAAAGTGAAAAAATAGCACAACGATGAGAAATGGACTTATCACTGGCTATTTTATCGGTTGTAAAATCAAATGCCCCAATAGGAGAGACAATCATTTTTTTCATCGTATGGTAATTCCAAATTTTTCTTTGATTTTTTCTAAAATGGATTCAATGGTTTTAGCAATTTCTTCTTCTTCCAATGTTTTTTCCAAAGACTGAAACTGTAATTTCAAAGTTAAACTCACATTTTCACCAAAACTCTCATGCACAAATCTGTCAATCGCCGAAAACTTCACCAATTCTTTAGGTGCAATCGTTTTGATAAAAGCTTCTAAAACGCCATACTGCATAGAGGAAGAAACCATAAGGCTTAAATCTCTCGAAGTGGAGGGAAACTTTGAATACTCTTTGGCGATTTTACGATTTTGAGGAAGTGCATTAAAGTCAAATTCACAGATATAAGTGCGTAAAAGATCAAACTCTTTTTCTATCGCAGCATTAACCCTTGCAATATAACCCGCATCAACACCTGCAATAATAACTCTAGCTGATTCATAAGGACTACACAATCCATTAGTTCCTTTGTCTGCAACCAATTCAAATGCACCAATAATACTTTGTATCTTTTTCGCAAATGCAAAAAAGTCTATTTCTAAAGGTTTGCCATGATTAGTTACTTCAGCTATGCCATCTTCACCGCTAAACACAAAAGCTATTTTAGTACTCTCCACCCTATTGACATCAAAGACACTTCCCACTTCAAATAAAGGAACCCGTTTTTTACCAAACTTAATATTTTGACTTGTTGCTTTAAGGATGTTGGGAATAAGCGAGCTTCTTAGCGTATTGAGTTCACTCGTGATAGGGTTGGCAACATCTAGTGTTTCATCAAGCGTAGAAAGATTTAAAGTTTTGAGTTTTTGTGCATCATCAAAAACAAAATGTAAAGTTTCAAAAAAGCCTACAGCGACAGCTTTATGTCTAAAAAGTTGTCTTTTTTTGAAGTTAAGATAAGGCAGATTGACTTTAAGTTTTTCGGCAAAAATAAAAGGTTTTGAAGTAATATTGTCAATACCTACAATGCGTACAATCTCTTCACAAATATCTTGTGTATTGAGAATATCATGTCTAAATTGAGGTACTTTGATATTGATAACATCTTGTTCAAAAGCAAAATTCACACCAAAACCTAATTTTTTCAGAATTTTAATAATTTGATTTTTAGGGATTTCCTCACCAATCATTTCAGTGAGCTCACTTTGATGAACATTTATCATTTTCTCTTCAAAAACTTGAATCACCTGTTGCGCATCGGCATAAACCATAATCGTTGATTTTTTACTGAGCATTTTGAAAAAATAGCCTAATCCAAAAGCAAGATTGGGTTCACTTCCTCTTGATGAACGATACAGATGTTTATCGGCACTCAGTTTTTTATTGGCACTTCGAGTGGCGATAATATCAGGATGTGTATAATTGGCTTCAATGATAATGCGTTCATCGCCGGCATTAGCTCTACACGCTTCATCTTGAGCTATACCACAAATGGCAAGTTTTTTATCATACCCAAAGATAGCATCCAAACCATTTTCGTCTTTACTGATAACAATTTTAGCTTTATCATTTTTAGCACCAAAACATTCATGGTTATACGCACGAAGTAGTACACCGCTGACAAAAGTGGCATAGTCTATCAATTTACCCAATAAACAACCATTTTCAATTCCAGCAAAACCCAAACGAAGTTCTACCAAAAGGGGTACTTGAATCGCTGTATTATCAAAAACTTTGTACATGTAAGAACCGCTGAGTGCTTCAGAGCCGTTGATATGCAAGACTCTTCCCACGCCTGGTTGATTTTCTTCTTCTTCTTTTTGCCCCAAAACTTTAACTTCTAAGTCAAAAAATACGCTCAAATCTCTAGCGACACCATAAATACTTTGACAATCTCCACGGTTAGGCGTGAGTCCAATGTCGATAACATCATCATTGATTAAAGGATATTCACAAAGCTCTTTTCCAATCACTAATGTGCCAATACTCTCATCTAAAATCATAATGCCATCATTGATTTTAGGCAGACCTAGTTCGGTGGAAGAACATATCATACCGCACGATTCAACATCTCTTAGTTTTGCCTTTTTGATTTTGATACCATTGGGGAGTTCCGCACCAATGAGGGCAACTGCTACCATTTGTCCAGCAGCTACATTTTTTGCACCACACACAATCTGTTGAATACTTGTTCCAACATTGACTTGAGTAACATTGAGTTTATCGGCATTAGGATGCTTTTCACACGAAACGACTTGACCCACAACAACATTGTGAGGAATTCTTATCTTATTGACGCCATCTACTTCTAATCCAATGGCACTTAGTGCAATTGCTATTTTATCAGTCTCAATGGCGCTGATATCTATCCATTCATTTAACCACTGTTTAGTTACTATCATCTAAATTGCTCCAATAATCTCAAATCTCCCTCGAATAACGCTCTTAAATCAGGTACTTGATGAAGCAACATTGCAAAGCGCTCAACACCGAGCCCAAAAGCATATCCACTTACATCTTTGTATCCTACTGCTTTAAAAACATTAGGGTCAACGATACCGCATCCTAAAACTTCAAGCCATCCCGTATGTGAGCACACGCGACACCCCTCACCTTTACAGAAAATACAGCTAATATCAGCTTCAGCACTTGGTTCAGTGAAAGGAAAAAAGCTTGGTCGAAAACGCACTTTGACATCTCCAAACATGTGCTTTAAGAAATCTTCTAAGATATATTTGAGATTGGAAAAGGAGACTTTTCCACTTTTATCAACGACTAAGCCCTCCACTTGATGGAACATCGGCGTATGGGTAATATCAAAATCGCGTCTAAAAACTGCCCCTGGACAAATCATACGAATAGGTGCTTTTTGCTGTAACATCGTTCGTATCTGAACTGGAGAAGTGTGGGTTCGAAGCAACATTGCGTCATTAAAATAAAATGTATCTTGCATATCGCGCGCGGGATGGTGCTTGGGAAGATTAAGCGCTTCAAAGTTATGAAAATCATCTTCTACCAACGGTCCCTCTTCGATAGAAAAGTTCATACTGACAAAATATTCTATGATTTTATCCATCGTGTCCATAACAGGGTGCAATGCTCCAGCATTTTGTTCTTGATTGAAAAGAGTCACATCAACGCTATTTTTGCGCATTTCCTCTTCCATCATACCCTCTTCTAAAACACTTTTTTTCCCGCTCAAAAGTGCTAAAAAATTTTCTTTATTGGTGTTCAGATTTTGGGCAAATTCTTTTTTTGCTTCACCTTCTAAGTTTTTAAGTTCTTCAAATTGGCCTGAAAAATATCCTTTTTTACCAAAAAGTGATACCCTTATCTTTTCTAATTCAACCAATGATGCACAAGATGCTATGGAATTTTCAATCTCTTTCAACGCTTTACCTTCATAGAAGTTTATTTTTGGTCTTCATTTTATAGAAACTTTAATTATAAAAGAGTTAAAATCAAAAGAAATTGACGAGTAGGAGCTAGAAATGACTATCTTTAGTAAAATAGTGAGTGGCGAAATTCCTTGCAATAAAGTGCTAGAAAACGAAGATTTTTTGGCATTTCATGATATTAATCCTAAAGCACCCATTCATATTTTGATTATTCCCAAGGTGGAATATAAAAATTTTCAAGAAGTTGATCCAAAAATAATGATGGGAATGACCTTATTTATACATGAAGTCGCCAAACTTTTAGGCTTAGATGAAAGTGGATATAGGTTGATTACCAATAATGGAGAAGATGGTGGACAAGAAGTGCTGCACCTACATTTTCACCTTTTAGGAGGGGCAAAACTTTCGTGGAGTCACCTCTCAGACAGTGACAGCAAAAACTTTATTTAGAGCAAGGGTTATCCCCTTGCTTTTATCCATGCCTCAAAAATTTCAATTTGTTTACATGTAGAGGTTGTAGAAGTTCCACCTTGTGAGTTTCTAGCATTCATGGAGTTTTCCAAAGAAAGGTAACTGATCACATCTTCTTTGATTCTAACATCCACTTTTTGAAGTTCTTCAACACTTAAAATACTAAGGTCAATCCCCAAACTCTCAGCATGGGCAACGGCACGACCTGTGATAAAATGCGCTTCTCGGAAAGGAATATCGCATTTTTGCACCAAATAATCAGCCAAATCCGTCGCACTTAAATGCCCAACTTCACATGCTTTTTTCATTCTATCTTTATTAATACTCATCGTCCTTACGGCTTCTTTAAGAATAGAAAGCGACATACAAACCGTTTCAACACTGTCAAAAACACCCTCTTTATCTTCTTGCATATCTTTATTATACGCCAAAGGAAGCCCTTTTAAGACTGTAAATAATGAGATGAGATTGCCATTAACACGCCCTGTTTTACCGCGAAGAAGTTCTGGTACATCAGGATTTTTCTTTTGAGGCATGATCGAGCTTCCCGTCGAGTACTCATCGCTGAGCGTAATAAATTTAAATTCATAGCTTGACCACAAGATAAGTTCTTCTGCAAAACGAGAAATATGCATCATAATCGTCGCACAGTTAAAAAGTATCTCAAGCGCAAAATCCCTATCACTCACCGTATCTAAACAGTTCACACTGACACTATCAAACCCTAACAGTTTTGCGACATATTCTCTATCAATATTATGAGGTGTTCCAGCTAATGCAGCACACCCTAAAGGTAAAACATTGTTACGCGTAAATGAACTCTCGAATCGCTCAATATCTCGTTTAAACATTGATACATACGCTAAAAGGTGGAAGGCAAAATTAATAGGTTGTGCATGTTGAAGGTGCGTCATTCCAGGAAGGAGAGTCGTAGTGTTTTCTTTAGAAATAGCAATAAGCGTAGCTATCATTTCTTCAATTAAATCCACAATAAGAAGGTTTTGTTTTTGAACATATTGTTTAAAATCGACCGCCACTTGGTCATTTCGACTGCGTGCCGTATGGAGTTTTTTGCCTGCTTCTCCGATTAAATCAATCAGTCTTGTTTCCACCGACATATGAATATCTTCATGGGCAATATCAAAGACGAATTGGTCATCTTCAATCTCTTGCTTAATTTGAATCAGTCCTTTTTCGATACTCAAAGCCTCATCAGCAGTTAAAATACCTTGTTTAGCCAGCATTGTTGCATGAGCAATGGAACCTTTAATGTCTTCTGCATATAATTTTTTATCAAAGGGTAAAGAAGCATTGAACTCATCCAATAACTTTGCACCACTTTTGGTGAATCTACCCGCCCATAGTTTTGACATAATGAAATCTCCTCGATTTTGAAGCGTAAAGAGACTTTAGAGTCTCTTTACATGTAAGCAGTTTTAGAGTTTAGGACCAGCGTTTGAAAAATCAGACTCTGGCGTAATATATTTTTTAAAATTATCAATAAACATTTGTGCTAATTCATTTCTGGTTGCATCGTATAAACTTTTATTTTCCCATGTTTGTCTTGGATTTAAAATCTCAGTAGGAACACCTGCTAATACTTTTGGTACTTCAATACCAAAGACAGGAATAGCTTCAAAGTCACATTCATTGATGCTACCATCTAAAATAGCATTGATACACGCTCTGGTTGCTTTGATGCTCATGCGCTTTCCAACGCCATAGTTTCCACCACTCCAACCTGTGTTAACAAGGTAAACATCAACACCATATTTATCTATTTTTTCACCTAGTAATTTAGCATAAACAGTGGGGTGCAATGGTAAAAATGCTTCACCAAAACAAGCACTAA
>JAQWCT010000269.1 GCA_028705785.1 Sulfurospirillaceae bacterium
TGGGAGATGATTGATCCCAATCAGGTTAAGACGCTCAAGCCTGTGATTGAAAAACTCTCTACAAATCAATCACAAACGGCTGTTTTTGAAGTTTCCATCAAGCAAGAGCGATTTATTGGCGCAGTGGCTTATGTTCCTCACATCGACCTTATTGCATTAAGTATGGTTAATGTAGATCGTATTATTGGACTTCAAGATATATTACCTATTTTGGTTGTTCTAACCTTTTTGGTTATTTTAACAGCCCTTATTGCCTTTTGGTTTACGAAAACCTACCTTCTGACACCTCTTGCAAGGGTGACGACAGTATGTAAAGAAGTCTCGAAGGGAAATTATCAAATAAGAATTACGCAAGGATTAGAAAGTGGTGATGAAATAGCTCATTTATCTCAGTTAGTCAATGATATGATTGAGCAAATGCAAATTTCAAGTCTATCAACACAAGAACGGTATCAATGGGTGGCTGAAAATACACATGATGTCATTTGGGTTATGGATATGAATAAAAAATTTATCTATGTGAGTCCTTCTGTGGAAAATTTGCGTGGTTTTTGTGCCTCAGAAATAATAGGACAATCAATCTATGAAACCATTTGTGCTAACTCAATTCCTGTTGTGCAAGAAGCAATCGCTTATGCTATAAAGATCGCAGAAGAAGGAGGAACACCTCCTTCTCAAACTATTTTTGTCGAGCAACCTTGCAAAGATGGTACGACAGTTTGGGTGGAAACTAATAGTCGCTTGGTTGTCAACTCCGATGATGGAACTATGCAATTTGTAGGGTCAAACCGTGATATTACACAAAGACTTAAAGCAGAAGAAGAAATTCAAAAATTAGCTTTTTATGACCCCCTCACCAATCTTGCCAATCGAAGATTACTTTTTGATCGAATTGAAAAAGCACTACTTACATGTAAGCGCACCAAATCATATGGTGCGTTATTTTTTCTAGACCTCGATGAGTTTAAACCACTAAACGATACTTATGGTCATGCCATTGGCGATGAATTGTTGCGTGAAGTATCGAAAAGACTTCAAAAAACCATTCGTTCTATCGATACAGTAGCGCGTTATGGAGGCGATGAATTTGTTATTTTACTGGGAGATTTGGGTTCATGTAAAATAGAGGCTAGGGAAGCAACCAAAATTGTTGCTGATAAACTCAGTGAAATACTTAGCCTCCCTTATATTCTTTCCGAAGTAACCTATATCCTCTCAGCAAGCATTGGGGCAACAGTCTTTGGTGAAGATACACCTATCGATGTTGATGCCCTTTTAGATGAGGCAGATAAAGCAATGTATCAGGCTAAAGAGATGGGTAAAGATTGTGTGGTGATTAAGGGTTAAGTTCCTTTAATACCCGTCATTAAAACTTTGGTCTTTGTGTTTATCTTTTTTATAACTTCCGCGATTTCTTTCTTTTTCAATTAAGTTAGCTTCTTTAAGCAGTATTCTTTGTTTGTCTTCAAGGTCACCCTCTTCATCACCCACGGTGCGCAAAACAAGGGCAACATAGTCTTGTAAAGCGTGGGTATAGGTAGAATCCAGCCGCACTTCTTCGACTTTTTTCAGTGTTTTATGACTCTTTTCAACCCTCTTAGCAAAGAGTTTGAAGTCAAAATTTTCAGTCCTAAGCGCACTAATGCAACTCCCTAAAAATCGCTCAAGCGCTCTAATATATTTGACCCTTGATTCTTTTTCGTTGATGGCAATTTTCATGGTGTTGTTATCAAGTGATAATAATTTAAGAGGGTGCTAGCGGCGATAAAGAAAGGGATAAAAAAGAGGGAAGTAAAAAAGACAAGCATTGTCACATCAAGAGGTTTACAATCATATAAGGCGGAGAGATTAACATTGGTGACAGCAAGGGGAACGATGAGTTCTAAAAATATCAATACAGAGACGATAGGAGGTAATGGAAGCCAAACAAAGAGAATTAAGCCCGAAATGATAGGTGCTAGAATAAATTTGATGCTGCTTACATGTAAGAGTAATTTGAGATTGACGCTTTTGAGATTGACATTAAAAAGGTACATTCCAAAAATGATGAGTTGAATAACCATCGTACAATAAGCACCCATTTCTAGCGATTTGAAGATGGCTGGATGAATGGAAAGATGTAAAAAATTAAATACAAGTGCGAGGATGGCAAACCAAATAACAGGAAGCTTGATAATATTTAACAAAGACTCTTTAATGGAAAAATTACCCCTAGAGTAGAAAAAGACAGCCAATGTATAGACGATAAAAACATTGGCAACATTAATCATTGTCGTATAGATAATAGATTCTTCACCAAAAAGTGCAATGCCAAGAGGAATGCCAAGATTGCCTGTGTTTCCGATGATGACGCTGATAGTGACGATAGATTTTTCTTTTGTATCTTTAAAAAAGAGTGCAGCAATTCCAAAACTAATAGACATACAAAGTAAGGAAATAGCGATATACCAAAAAGGAACTTGCAGAAGTTCAAGATTGAGAGGTTTTGAGGAGAGTCCCCAAAAAGCGAGCATGGGTTGCAAAAAATAGATAGAAAGTAAAATCATCCCTTTTTCTTGCAATTCATCTTTGAACATTTTTTTAGCCATGTAGCCTAGCAAAATAAAAGCATAAATGGAGATGATGGAGATAGCGATATTCACCTTTGCATCTTTTTAATGGGTTTCATATGAAGAAGCATAATCCCCCGAAGCTTTA
>JAQWCT010000064.1 GCA_028705785.1 Sulfurospirillaceae bacterium
AACCAATAAGCGTTATAACATTGCTTATGATGAAGCAGTTAGGCGGAATTTGAAGCCTAAAATACCATTTTAGGTGGTGTATGATGCTAATAGAGCGAATTAATAGATTAGAAAATGAAATGAAGGCCATAAAATCAAATATGGCCAATATTCCAACATGGTTTCCTCTAACAAGTGAGTTTGCGCAAGAACATAAAATGAGTATGAACGGTTTGCGAAAATGGTGTATGAAAAATTTGCATCCTGAGCATTTCGTGAAAAGAGGGCGGTTTTGGTACATACATAAAAGTGAGATTGCAAATGTACGGCCAAAAGTTGTATGATTACATTGTTCTTGGCTAACTTGAAAGGAGTTTTCAAGTGGCTTATGTAGTTATACACCCCAAAACGGGGAATGTTCTTTTACAAAATGTTGTTAAGGGTAAAAACATCCGTTTATCAACGGGTAAAAAGGCAACAGGTAGACTCATGGGTTGGTATGCAACTCATGCAGAAGATGAGTTTTGGAAGCTTTATTACCAAAAAAACAAAGAAGCTGAAGAAAAAATGAGCTTTGCAGAGTATGCAAGATACATTGTCGATATTACAAAAAATAATCGTAATGAATTTACACAACGAGCAGAGATTAAAAAAATCGAAAAGCTTATTAAATATTTTGGTGATATTGCATTAGATGATATTAAACCATCAATGATTCAAGCATGGCAAAATGCGTACTTGAAAAACTTTGCACCTAAAACGGTCAAAGATTATCGAAGTTCACTCAGTGTCGTGTTTAAATTTGCATATAATGATGATATTATCCGCAAAAATCCACTCACTCCGGTTAAATCACCTAAATTGCCTAGACGAATCGTTGATGTTTTTAGTGATGAAGAACGAAAATTACTCATTGAACATTCAAGCGGTCAACTTCAAAACCTTATTTCGTTTGTATTTTATAGCGGACTTAGGGCAGGGGAGATTATAGGCCTCAAATGGGAAAATATTGATTTTGAGAAAAATAAAATCAATGTATGTATGAGAGTAAGAAAAGGTACTGTTGATTTGCCAAAAGGTGACAAGATACGATTGATTGATTTGCTTTCACAAGCCAAACAAGTTCTTTTAACGCAAAGGCAATTAACCGGACTTTCAAAGTTCGTTTTTCACTCTAAAGATGGTAAACCTTATTTTAGTGAAACAAGTATCACGCAATCAATTCAAGAATTATGTAAAAAGCTTGGTATTGAAAAAGGTGGTGGTTTACAAAAAATGAGGCGAACACATAACACTATGCTTAAGCAATGTGGTTTGCCTCTTGATTGGATTTTGAATCAAATGGGGCATGAAACGGATGAAGTCAATCGTAATCATTACACGGGAACTATAACCGTTGATGTAAGCAAAATTATTGCTTGATTTGACACATCTTGACACCTCACTGACACCAGTAAACTTTAAGGTTGGGAATATCGTATTTTAGGGGATTGGATGGTACCTGAGGCCGGACTCGAACCGGCATATGTCTCCATACTAGATTTTGAGTCTATATTTTGTATTTTTTTATTTATTCTTAAAAACTATCAAAATGCTTCAAAACATCGTATTTATTGACCTCTTGAAACAATTCTATTTTTCATTTCTTTTCATGTTTTTGCATTAAATAATAAATTTTGTAGTAAAATTGTAGTAAAAAGAATTTATTTATTATTTACATATGCTAAGGTGTAAACATGAAATTAAATGTGTATTGCGATGAAACATTACCTGATTTATTTACTACTAAAAATTCTGTCGATAAAAAGCTACTCATTGGTAGCTTATGGCTAGAAGATGCTTTGCTAAATGATGTTAAAAACAAAATTAAGACATTGAGAAATAAATATAATTGCTGGGGTGAAATTAAATGGGCAAAAGTATCCAAATCTAAAGAATTATTTTATTTAGAGCTTATTGATCTCTTTTTTTCTTATGGTATGCAAATGAGATTCAGATGTATAGCTATTGATCCAAAGCAAATTAATTGGTCTTTTCATGGAAATGACAAAGAATTAGGATTTTATAAGTTTTATTATTTTTTATTAAAACATTGGATTGCAGATTTTAATGAATACTCAATTTATTGTGATGCAAAGGTCAATAGAAATCTTTCCAGATTGAAAACACTTCATCAAGTTCTAGAAAATACAAACTGGAATGCAAATATTAATCGAGTACAAGCCCTTCCTTCAAATGAGGTAGTATTAATTCAAATGTCTGATTTTCTATTAGGAATAGCAAGTAGTAAAATAAATAATATTGCTCACACTAATTCATCTAAAACAAAGATTATTGAGTATGTAGAAAATCATTTGGGACATAGAATATGTCCTACTTCTGGATCGGAAAATAAATTTAATGTATTTAATATTCAACTGGGTGGTTGGTAATGATTCCTCCTTTAAAATTATTATCATCTGTCAGTGAATATCAATTATATTATGAAGAAACTTATACAAAAAAACCTTTGTTGTCTTTTGATGGGATACCTATTTTTTTTGCTAAATATCGCTTTAGCCATGCATTTTATGAAAGTAGTGATCGAAGAGGAGCAAAAGATATTTTTTCTTTACAAAGAGCAGAAAGGATGGATTGGATTAAATACACAATTGAAAGTGACCAATCCTTATTACTCAAAGGTTGGGATGCTGTAACAAGGCAATATTTTTCAAATAGACGCGTAAGTATTTTATATGAAGATTTCGTAGTTGTTATCATACTAACTTTAAATAAAGAGGGACAATTAAAAGGCTCTTTTTTGACTTGCTATCAAGCTGATAATAGTATTGAAAAGATTAAGAGTTCACCTATTTGGGTAAAAGACGAATGTATAGAAGAGTTAATAAGGTGCTAGAATTAAATATGCCGTTGTTTTGCTACGCTGGTGCAACGGCAAAGACCTCGATAGATTCAACAACCGATTGGTAGTGAATTCAAGCGAATTGTAACATTATTTTCTTTTAATGTGCTTAAAATAAATCTCTAAGGACTCGGAATGCCACTTAAGCCAGTAGGCGGAAAATATGAAGGCGTATGGGTTAATGAACTCAAGAATGGTGATATAAGCTATTATATCAATTATCGAGACGCTGATGGTAAACCTACACGAACTCTAGTGGGCAAAAAAACGGCTGGCAGTGATTTTACTGTTCGAGATGCCTATGCTAAATTAATTGAAGTTAAATACAAACTACAACATGAAGAAGCTCCAAAAATTTCTGCTGGCAGAGTGAAAAAAATTAAATTTGATGATATCTGGCTTAAGTACCTGGAATGGGCAAAAAATAATAAAAAGAGCTGGCAGATTGATGCATGGAATTATGAGAAGCACATTAAGCCATTTTTAGGAAATAGGGCAGTTAAAGAAATCAAAAGTACAGACTTTGAATCATTCAAAACTGAAATGGCATCTAAAACGAACGCAAAGGGCGAAAAAATCTCAAATACGACTGTAAAGCATCAGTTAGTCCTCGCTCGCCATATTATTAACTATGCGCTCAAAAATGACCTTATCAAAGATTATACGAATCCTATTGCAAATGGTCGTGTAAGAATGCCTGAAATTGATAATGCAAGGTTGGCTTTTTTGACAAAAGAGCAGGCTAAAGAGCTACTGGAGATATTGTGGACCTTAGATCGTCAAACATATCATTTAACAAAGGTCTTATTATTTACTGGAGCTAGATTAGGGGAAGTTACTTCTCTTCGTTGGCAAGATATCAATCTACACACAAATACTATTTTCTTCAAAAAGACCAAGCGAGGTAATGAAAGACATATTTTTATAAACGATAGTCTTTTAGAAACATTGGAAGATTTGCGTAAAGCTCAAAAGAGTGATTTAATTATTAGTACTTCAACTGGAGGTCAATTACTCAAAATGCCAGGATATTTTGATGCAGCGATTGAGTCAATAATACCTGGAAATAAAGAGAAAGATGCAAAACAAAAAATCACGGCTCATAGCTTAAGGCATACACATGCCAGTTGGCTTGCAATCAGTGGCTTAGATATCTTACAGATCAAAGAACAATTAGGGCATAAAACGATTGAAATGACAATGCGCTATGCTCATTTAATACCGAATAAAAGACATGAGGCTACTAAAATGATTGAGTTATGCTAAAAATTTTAGAGAGTTTACAGTACATTTAATTTTGTTCATCTTTGATAGTATTGGTACCTATTTGGTCATTTTTCTCTTTATCTTCTGCTAATTTCTTGTTATACCATCCCCATGTACCACTGTATTCTGTATTCGAAGCTTCTGTTTTATTGTCTGTATCTTCTTCTTTGTTTTCTTTGTTTGATACTAGAACAAACAATGTATAAAAAATCACATCGAGAACAATAAATAATGGTAAACCAATGACAAGGATAAGTCCTGCAGCACCACGAGCTTTGCTCATGCTTCCCATGATAGAGCCAGTTATACTTTTATATTCTTTACTCATTGAAGTCTTCTCCAATTAAATTATTTATTTAGAATGAAGATACGGAATAACTAGAGCGATTTAGTTATAATGTTTTCTATGTGCTCTAGCTCTTCTCTTACATATTTTTCATTTACAAAACCTGCCAAACAAATACTATTTTTATTTATCATAATATCAACTATTTCTTTTGTGTGGTGAATTACAATTTTCTTTTCGAATTCATTTAAATTATTATAAAAGCAATAAAAGAACATCATAATATCATAATGTGGTTTGCTACCTTTATAAACTTCACTACTGATTATAATTGCGATTTTATTGAGTAGCTCAGTATTAATATAATCATTTTCTACAATTAAGTTTAAAAAAGTAAAAATAATAATTACAGCATATAAATCTTTTTCCATTTTAGTTTCATAATCTTTGTCTAAATATACAGAGACAGAATTAGAATTTTGATGATGGATTATTGAAACAAGCTTTTGTCCCAAGTTAATTATTGTAAATTCCTTAAATTGAATAAATTCATCAACTTCTTCCATTTTTTTGATTTTACCTTTAAATAAAAATTCTTCAATTTCTTCTTTTGAAAAATATTGATCTAGAAAAGAAATTACTGCTCTTTTTTCTTTTCGCCATTTTGCAGCACCTTGTGGTGTCATACCAAGCAATTTAGAAATGATAGTGTTTGTTAGCATTAAGTGGCTCCAATTTTTTGAAAACTGTAACATTATTGATATTAAATAAAAATTAATGATATTTTGTAACAGTGTTTAAAAATTAATATAAATCTAAGTTAAACAATATTACAATTTCAAATATAAAATATTTAATATTTAAACAATATTTCATATTGTGCTTTTTTCTATCAAAATATAAGATTCGAAAAATTGAAGAGGAAAAATGAAAATGGATCAAAATTATGACGCGAAATTACCAAATGAAGTGAGACTGTGGGATTTTATGGTTGATAATTATGTCGCTTTAAAGAACGAAAAACTAAGTCAAGATCAACTTAATAGCCTTAATGATGTTTTTCCTGGATGGATCGAGCACGTGGAGGCAGAGTTAATCAGCGTTCATGACGAATGTAGAAAGGAAATACTCGATGAGCGATAAACAAATCATGTGTCAATTACTGGTTGAAAAGTATGGTATTAGCTTCGATATCGCTACTCTCGCAAAAGCTATTGGTGTTTCAAAGTCAAAATGCGATCAATTTTTCATGAAATTTAGTGATGATCAAATAATGAAAATGAATGTTCTTCCTAACTTTAAAAAAATAGGAAAACGACGTATTTGGACTGCCACTGCAGTAGCTGATTGGCTCACTCAAACTGAAAAGGCATAAAGATGAAAGCTTTTATGCGTCCGGTTGATTTTCGCCAAGACATAAGGGTAAAAAGACTTATGAGTGATCTACCTGGTGGTATAGGCTACGGTGTTGCGATGCTCACGATTGAGACTCTTTCAGGGCAGCCAGGCATGAGATATCCAACGGAAGCAATTGATCTACTAGCCTATGACATTGGAGTTAGTTTACCCATTCTGACTACAGTTCTAACAAAGTATGCATTGTTCGACGAGATAAAAGATGAAAATGGAAAAAACTACATCTGTCCAAGCCTTAATGTATGGCAAGAGCCTTATGCTAAAAAAGTGCAAATCAACAGCTTGAGAGGTCAAATGAGTGGTATAAAAAAGCAACTAGGCTTAGAACTTCAACTTAAAGAATTGACACAAACATTGAGTTCATCCGACTCAAGTAAACAAATAATAAATAAAAAAAATAAAGAAATAAAAAAAACTCTCTCTTTGAGAGAGACAAAAAATCTCAAGCAACACCTGATAAATAAGTACAACAATACTGGGGAAACATGGGAAGGTGTGGGAGGATACAAAAGCCTGAGCATCCGCAACGGGTACTTGCACAACAACATCAGCGGTAAAGACCTTACTCCCAGTGAGGCAGTCGAGGTTTGGGGTGAAATTACCAATCTGTATAAAAATCAACAAGAACAAAAAGAAGGAGATAACCAATGAAAAGAGTAATTAAACTATTATTTAAGATTTTTTTAAAAGATATTAAAAATTTCTTTTTAAAAATTTCAAAAGAAAAACTAAGACGTTTCGCAATACTCGTTGTTTTACAACTCTTGGCATTAACATTTTTTCTTCAATATTTAAAAATGCAACACTAAAAAGGACAAAAAATGAAAATTCTTTTTAAGACACTCTTGCGATGGTTCGTTCAATTCTGGCTAATCATGTTCTTTTTTGGAGCTATGTTCCAAATTCAACAGTGGTTTTTTGGCTCTGGCCATTTATTTTAGGAGATAGGGATGGATCTAAAAGAACTTCAAAAGACCGTGATACAGCTCGAACTTATTTCTGCTGATCTAAAAGGACTTAAAAACCTAGATATGAGCAGCATTGTTGAGCAAGTTTACACTTTAAACGATGAGTTTGAACAGGTGCAAAAAAATCTCAAATCAACTCAGCATCTAGGGCTTAAATTCGTTTTGTTGAGTGTATTCTGTTCCATATTATCATTTTTTGCATTAGGTTATGTGCAAAAAAACAACTATTTTGGGCTTTTATCTGGGCATGAGCAACAGTTTGAGACTATCGACATCAGTGGTAAAAAATATTACAAGGTGCTCAAAAAGACTGTCTTTTCCAGTCCTAGTGACAACAGTTTTTATTTAATTCAAGTTGAGCATCAATAATGACACTTGATCAATTTAAAAAAAGCAGTGGTGCTAAAAAGCGTCAACAATCACGTCTGTTTGCGTTTAAATCGCAAATCCTTGATTTAGTTAAGGATGGATTTACCCAACAGTCAATTCTTACGTTTTTGGGCAAAAATGGACTTAAAACAACAAAGCAAAATTTGTCGTATTTCATCGCTCGGCACATCGTGCCGAGCGAACATGCCAAGGAAAACAGTCCACTTTTGCAAACTGCGCAAACGCAGTTTGCAAAAGTGGAAGCAGAACTAAAAGTTGAAGAGCCAGAACCATGGACTCTTCCTGAGAGCCCAAAAGGGGTAGACGATCTCCTCACCCTATGCGGTTTAAAAAAATAACAAGGACAACACAATGATGTTACACTTACTGTCACAAACAAAGGGCGGAGTGGGTAAATCAACCATTTCTAACCATATCTTACCCTCTCTAACTGGTTCATCTTTGATCATCGAAATTGACAATAACAATGTTTCTAGCATTTACTCATCAAGCTCAAAAATTAGAGGTGTTACGTTAAAAACTGACAAAAAATCGATTGAGCAAGCCATTGTCGAGGCAGAGTTAAATAGCCTTGATTCTAACATCATCATAGATGCAGGGGGTGGTGATGATTCACTCAAAGTGATTGAGGCTTTGATGGCTGCAAAGCTTGAGTGTACTGTGTGGCTACCAATAACGCCCGACGCCGAGGCACTAACTAATTTACAGCACATTGTTCAAAAAGTTGGTAAAACGTATCCTATTAACCTGGTATTTTCACGCTTTTCAAAGTTAAAAGAGGATTATTATTTCATCTTTGGCGACGAAACACAATCTGCAAATCTACAGTTTTTAGCTCCTTTTGCAAACATACTACAAGTTCCAATAAAAAACATTTTTTCAAAAGCAAAACAGAGAGCAACAACCGTGTGGGATTTAGCAACAATTTTTGGCGACAAGGATCCTCAAATGCTTAAAAAGGAGTGGCAAAACGAATATGCAAATGCCACAGACAAAGTTGCAGCTAAAGAGTTATACATGCAAAAAAGAGCGGTAATGTGGTTGCAAGATGAAGCGCAAGAATACCTCGGCGCAGTTAAAAACTCATTTCAAAGCACAAAAGATTTTATAAAAACCATACAATCGTAAAAAGCCCTAGATTTAGGGCTGTCAAATAGTGTCAAAGTAAAGTCAAAGAGTGTCAAAACTCGGAATACTAGGCACCGAACCCCTAAGTGGACTTAGGTACCAAGAAAAATGCAAAAAGGCAAGAATATCTATGCTAGCCCAACCAAAAAAAGGCGGAACACAAAAAGGTTTCGCCTATCATGAAGAAGACAATTACTATCAAGTTGGACAAGAACAAGGGTGCTTTTATGGTCAGCTTGCAAGCGATCTAGGATATGCCCAGCTTGAACGTGAGGCCCTCTTTAATGCGCTAGAGGGTAATAATGCTCAAGGTGTACGTATGGTTAAAACGAGAGAGGACGGTGTGGACGAAAATGGCTATCGTAAAAATGCCTATACCGATCTTACATTCTCAGCTGATAAGAGTATATCTGTTGCTTATGGACAAGCACTTAAACACGATATTACATTAGCATACAAGCTATCATCATCGCATCAACAAGCAGTAAGAAAAGTGCTTGATTTTATTGAAAAAGAATATACCTACAGCCGGACAGATACGAAAGCACAAGATAAAGCACTTTTTCTTTTGTATGATCATTTCGATGCACGTATGGCAAATGGACAACTCGATCCCTCTTTGCACACGCATGCTCTTATGGTCAATATCACTCAAAATTCAAATGGGACATACAATAAGCTTGAAAATGGGCAGATAGCTAAAGATCACAAAATGCTCGGTATGCTCTATCGCAACGAACTAGCCCATATACTTCAGTCTCAAGGACTTGAAATTGAAGTATATGATGCAAAACAAGGCTTTTTTCAGTTAAAAGGTTTTCAAAAAGAGCAGAGAGAAGAATTTTCTCAACGTACTCAGGTTATCAATGAATGGATCCAAAACAATGAAGAACGCATCAAAGCAGAATATCCAAATATTACAGCTAAAAAATTACGTGATATAGCACAACAAGAGACCAGAGGCTGGAAAGATAAATCAATTGATAAAATGCAATATATGGTGCAAAATCAAGAACGTGCTGAAAAAGTAAACTACCTACTACCTACGCATGACCATGTATTTTCTTCACAGATAGATGCCACAACTATTGTCAATATGGCAGTTCAAGATCTGCTTGACCATAAATCTGTTCTCTCAAAAAAAGACATTTTAGATCAAGCAGCAAAAATTTCGCTTGGTGCAGTTTCAAACGATGATTTATTGACCGCATTCTCACAACACACAGATCTAGTGCAACTAAAAGATGGCCAATTTAGCACACAAGAGATAATCGATAAAGAGCAATTTATCTTCTCTCAAGCAAATAAAACTAATTTTATAGTCACACAAAGCCAAAATCAAATCGACATTGCTATTAAAAAATTCGAAATTAAAAAAGGATTTAAACTAAAAAGTGCCCAAAATTCGCTTGTACATGCCATTCTATCAAGCGACTCAAAATATATCATAGCTCAAGGTGTCGCTGGTTCTGGTAAATCAACCTCTTTAGAAATCGTGCGAAATGTGTGTGCAGACCAAAACATAAAGATCGTAGCGTTGGCACCAACAGGTACAGCGACCGATAATCTCTCTCAAGAAGCCAATATCAAAGATAATTTTACCGTTGCAAAATTTATCCAAACCCAAGACGAAGGTATTAAAAAGGCGGTAGTGATTGTGGATGAAGCAGGGATGCTAGGTACTCGTGATACTTACGAGCTAATGAGAATAGCACAAGAAAACAATCTAAAGCTTGTCTTCTCCGGTGATAAGAATCAAAAAAAATCAATCTCCCAGGGCGATATTTTTGCAGAAATACAAACCAAAGGTTTTACAACCATTAATCTTGATGAAGGCAATCGACAAAAGAATGATCTCATGTGTACAGCGGTAAAACAGATCTTAAAACGTGATATTACTGCTGCACTCAATACATTACAAAACACCACCAAACAAATACAAAGCTGTGAAGAACGACTTGCGTATGCGCAAGAGCTTTACATGCAAGATCGTGAAAATTCACTTTTAATTACTACAACTAATGCGGATAGAATTAGCCTGAATAAAAGTATACGAGCAAAACTGATAGCGCAAGGACACATTACTGATTCAAAGTCATTCATGACACGAGAGCTGCTAAACTTAAGTGCCTTGGAAAAGCGACAAGCTTCAAGTTACAGCATAGGTGATAATATTTATTTGAGTAAAAATATTGGCTCGATTACGGCAGGGAAAGAAGCAATCATTACTGCAATGAATCAAGAAAACAACACAATCACAATCAAGCACCAGGGCAATCAAAAGGCTTACATTGAAGTTGTTAATCTCGTAAAAAATGGCACAAAATTAAACCTCTTTAAAACGGAACAAAGAGACTTTGGTATTGCAGATAAAATTATTTTTAAAAAGAATGACAAAAAATTGGGGCTATCCAATGGTCAAATTGGGACCATAACACATTTAACAGGCAATCTCATTACAGTAAAAATCAACGATAAAAAAATTACGTTCGATACAAAAGAGTACAACTATATCCAGCATGCTTACGCTATCACTGACTTTGCTAGTCAAGGTAAAACAACCAATCGTGTTATTGCCGTTGCAAACTCTAACACAGCTAGCTTTAATGACTTTTATACACAAATCACTCGAGCAAAATACGAAGCTCATATTATCACCGACAATCTCGAGCAGTTAAAAATTAGAGCTGTACAAGACAGTATTAAACTCAATGCAATGCAAATGTTAAATTACACACTTAAACAAACCAAACGGGAGGTACTCAACCATGGAGAAAGAATTACAGGAGCTAATAGAGGCATTTTTAGAAGCGCAATTGAAAAACTTGCACATTTCACAAGAAATCTTAACAATCCTCAAAGAGGCGAAAGCAGAATCCGCAAAGAAGGGAAAACAATGAAAAATCCAAAAGAGCTACTAGT
>JAQWCT010000065.1 GCA_028705785.1 Sulfurospirillaceae bacterium
TTTTTCGACTTTCATGCGGTCTTGGAACTGTTTGCTTCTATCTTTGGCAAAGATTTGCATATCTTCTACTTCGTCCATTTCATCCACGATTTCAACACCTAAGAGGGTTTCGATAGCATCTTCAAGGGTGACGACGCCTGCGGTTTGTCCGTAGCTATCAAAGACGATGAAAAGGTGTGTTTTGCGTTTGACGAATTGGTCGATGAGGTTTGGTACGGGAAGGTTTTCAGAAACCATATGAACTTCATGCGCGATGCTCTCTAGTGTGATAGTATCGTGGTCTTCAACGCTTTCTTCTAAAATGCGTTGGTTAAACACAACACCTACGACATCATCAAGCGTTTCACCAAAGACGGGGATACGAGAGTGGATGTACATACGGTCATCTTCGATGGCTTCTTCAATGGTAGTAGAAGATGGCAATGCAAAAACGACACTTCTTGGCGTCATAATATCCTTGGCTTTAATGTTTTTAAGTTTTAAAAGATTTTCGATTAAGTCACTCTCTTTGGTCAAAATGGAACCATCTTTTTCGCCCATTGCAACGACTGCCATGATTTCATCGCGTGAAAAGTTAGGATGTTTTTTCTTATTTTTAGAGATAAAATTGGTCAGTAACGATGACACCCATACAAAAGGGAAAGTGAGGGTTACGAGTAACGAAATGAGATAACCTGATGGGATGAGTAATTTTTTCCAATACAAAGCACCGATGGTTTTAGGAATAATCTCAGAGACATACAAAATCAAAAGTGTGACAACAAAAGCAACAGCGGTTTGCCATTCGTTTCCAAAAAGTATTTGTGCTTGAGCACCTACGCCTGCTGCACCCATAGTGTGAGCAAAGGTGTTGAAAGTGAGAATGGAGGAGATGGGCACATCGATATTTGCTTTGAGTTCTTTAAGCATGGCTATCGCATTTTCATTGTTTTCTTTAGGCAATGTTTCAATGTAAGAGCTTGTGCTTGAAAGTAAAACTGCTTCTAAAACAGAGCAAAGAAATGATACGAGAAGAGCTAACGAAAGATAAGTTATAAGTAGCGTCATAGGGTAAAGCCTAAATGTGAGGTAGAGGTAAAGCTCCGCGAGTCTGGAACGCTTTGGGTCATAGAAATTTCCTTTTAAAATATTTTAAGTACCAAATTATCATAAATAACACCTTTTGATGAAAGGCTTTTACTTTAGCTTCTAGGCAAATTTATGAAAGCTTGCTTTTATTGCAAGTTGAATAAATTTAACAACGAAGATGAGGTAAAAGCCTTTCACCCGTAGGGCATTTAAAAAAGGGTATATCTACTTCGTTAGATTTTTTTGATTTACAATAAGTAAACCTGCAAAAATCTGCCTTGTATCTACCCCCTTTTTTAAATGTCAAAAGGTGCTATTTATGATAATTTGGTACTTGAGCGCTTATTATAGCTTATTTTTGCTTTTCCTCAAAATGAAGTGATAACGAGTTGACACAATGCCTTGTATTTTTAGGGGTTAAGGACTCTCCTTTGAAGATATGTCCAAGGTGTCCTCCGCAATTTGCACATACAATTTCGATGCGTTTGCCATCAATATCTGGGATTTTTTTGATGGCATTTTCGATTTCATCATCAAAACTAGGCCAACCACAATGTGAATGGAACTTGTCGGATGAACGATAAAGAGGGGCTAGACAGCGTTTACACTGGTATATTCCCTCGTTATCAAATGAATTGTATTGCCCAGAAAATGGCATTTCTGTACCTTTGTGAACGATAATGTTTTCTTCTTCTTTGGTGAGTTTTTGATATGTCATTTTGATGCCTTTACATGTAAGGATTAACCCTCAGCTTTAGTGAGGTTTCTCAGTTTTTCGATAAATATCTTTTTGCCAATGAATGCAAGCATATCACTTTCACGGATTTTATAGCTTTTATCGACATCAAATTTCCAATTATCTCTTGTTTTGCAGGCGATAAGATGGATTTCATTTTCAAACATCAATTCAATGTCTTTAATGGTTTTTCCAATAAGCGATTTTGTGACTAAAAACTTTCCAATTTTGATGGTACTACTAAAATCTACTTGATCGATGACCACATTTCCCACAAGATTTTCAACGAGTTTTTTGGCTGATTCTCGTTCAGGATAGATGACTTTAAAAGCGCCAAGTCGTGCTAAAATCTCACCATGCGTAAGGGTGATGGCTTTGGCAATAATATTTTTATTGTCCAACTCTTTGAGTGCCATTAAAGTCAAAATACTCGCCTCAATATTTTCCCCAATACTAATAATAACCGTATCAAGACCCACAACACCCGCTTCTTGAAGTGCTTTGATGTCGGTACTATCTAGGATGATAGCATCTTCGATGTATTCACTAATTTCTTGAATTTTATGGGCATCGTTGTCGATAGCGATAATGTCCATTCCTTGTTCTGCCAATCCTTTAGCAATGTTAAATCCAAATTTTCCAAGTCCAATAACGGCATATGTTTTCATAATAAAATCCTTCCCTCAGGGTACTGTATATGTTTATTTTTTTGTTTTCCGATAAGTAAAAAGCCAAAAGCAAAAATTCCCATTCGTCCAATGAGCATGAGCGCTATAATGATTGATTTTCCAAAAGTATTAAAACGGTCTGAAAAGCTGAGTACATCACCGTTTCCTACTGAAACTCCGACCGTACAAAAGGCTGAAACCACTTCAAATAGGGTTTTCATAAAAGGCGTTCTTTGGGTTTCAACTAAAACAACGGTTGCCAAAATAGTGATAAACGAAGCAACTAAGATGATAGCTGAAGAGCGATTAATAATCTCTGCGGTAATCGTTCGTTTAAAAGCATAAGGGGCTTGGTTGCTGAGTTTCATGGTGTGAATGGTTGCGATGATAAGGACTGCAATAGTCGTAATTTTAATGCCACCTGCGGTACTTCCTGCCCCTCCACCTACCATCATGTAAAGGGTAGAACAAAACAAAGAGGCATCGCTTAGGTTGGAGAGGTCTAAACTGTTGAAACCAGAAGTTCTAAAATTGACGGAGAGAAAAAAGCTATTTAGGAGTTTTTGATAGAGTGAAAGTTTGGCAAATAGGCCATTATTGTCCCATTCGATTGACAAGAAGACGAGCATTCCTGAAACAATAAGAATAAGCGTTCCCCAAAGTGTGATTTTGGTATGGGCTGAGAGCATAAACTTTTGTTTGGAGAATTTATAGTGAAGTTCTACTAAAACCAAGTAGCCAAGTCCTCCTAGAATAACGAGTAATCCAACAGTCATGAGAACCGTAAAATCATGCTGATATCCTACTAAATTATCCCTAAACATTGAAGAACCAGCATTATTAAAAGCAGCAATGGTATGAAAAATCCCTTGCCACAGAGCTTTGGAAAAAGACATATCAGCATAAAAACGAAAGGTTAAGATAATGATGCCAATGAATTCAAGAATCAAAGTAAAAACAAATACTTTTTTTAAAAAACTTTGAATATCAAGATTGCTAGAGTAGTTGAGTGAGTCTTTTGCCATATTTTTTTCATGGATATTGAGGTTTTTTCGCATCATTAAAAAGAAGAGTGTCACGATACTCATATATCCAACTCCACCCACTTGCATCAGTAAAACAAGAATAAATTGCCCAAAAAAGGTAAAATCTTCCGGAGTAACTTTTACAATAAGACCCGTCACACAAGTCGCTGATGTTGAAGTAAATAGGGCATCAATAAAGGTCAGTTTTCCAATGTGCGAGAAAGGTAGCATCAAGATAGTAGCACCAACAAGTACCACTATAAGGTAGCTAAAAAATATAATACGAAGTGTTTTTTGATTCATTGTTCCTCTTCTTTATGGCTTAGGCATGAAAAGCGATAGCCTATGCTTGATTCTGTGGTAATGTATTCTGGTCTTGTAGAGTTTTTCTCTATTTTTTTCCGTAAGGCATTGATATAGGTACGCAAATATTGCATCTGGTGTTGATATCCTAAGCCCCAAACTGTTTTGAGGATATGTTGATGTGGCAATACTTTATTGGCATTTTGCATCAAAAAGGCAAGCAGATTGTACTCCGTGGGTGTGAGCCGCAGAAGCACATTGTCAAGTAAAACCTCTTTTTTGATAAAATCGATAGTGATGTCTTTACATGTAAGCGTATCGTGAACTGTTTTTTGCTGTGTTCGTCTCAGTGTTGAGCGGATTCTTGCTAAAAGTTCTTTGGTTGAAAAAGGTTTGGTCACATAATCGTCTGCTCCACAATCCAGTGAAGCGATAATTTCTTTTTCATCATTTCTTGCAGAAAGCACGATAATCGGTATTTTACTCTCTTTTCGAATGGTCTGAATAAGTGTTTTCCCATCGCCATCAGGAAGCCCTAAATCCAAAATCAAAAGAGCGGGATTTTGGGTGATAAATTCTCGTTTTGCACTCGTAATATCTTTTGCAAGGCGGGTTTTATAGCCATACTCATGTAAAGAAATACTCAACAGTTTTCCAATGGCATCATCATCTTCAATCAGTAAAATAAGCTCATTGGGTTTCATTTAAAGCTCTTTTTGGATGTGATTGAGTTGTTTGATGATGGGAAATTGAATTTCAAAGCAGACACCATTATCTTGATTATAAGCGCTTATTTTTCCGTGATGTGAAGCAACAATACTTTGGCAAATAAATAGCCCAATACCATTACCAGAGATATCTTGAGTGTTTTCAAGGCGATAAAATTTATCAAATATCGATTCTAAATTATTTTTTCGCAGAGGGCTACTTTCATTAAAAAAAACAATTTTAACTCCTTTTTGTTCTTGGATGATGTCGATTTTAATGCGTTTTGTGTGGGTTGAGTATTTGAAAGCATTGTCTAAAAGGTTGGCGAACAGACGCACTAAAAGATTTTCGTCACCCCAATAAAGTTTTAGATTTGGGTCTATGTGAATACTTAAAGAGCGTTGTATTTGCATCTCATCAAAATCATTAAGGGCCACACTTAAAATATCTTCGAGATCGCACCAGTTCATTTGAAGTTTAAGATGTTTGTCTTTTAGTCTAGCATTATCCAAAAGATTGTTGATGAGCCGATGCATCTTATCCGAACTATTTTTGATATCTTGAAGAAGAATATTTTTTGTCTCTTCAGTGACTTTGGTATCTTCCAATAGAAGTGTGGTAGAACCTAATATGGAAGAGAGGGGAGTTTTAAGATCATGGGAAAGCGTATTGAGTAGAATCTCTCTTATCTCATTGCCTTGAATTTTTTGAGCTTGCCAGGTTATGATATACCCAACCAATAAAAAGATAACAAAGCTCCATAAATAGATAATATCATGGACACTGAAACTATAAATGGGTGGTACATAAAGAATATTCAAGCATAAAATCGCCAAAAGAGCAACAAGGGAGGTTGCAAAAAAATTACCACGAAGTGCCACAACGATAATGGGTATAAGATGAATAAGCGCTATATTGACAAGTCCTAAGTAGGTTTGGAAAATTTGGCTGATAATGACTACAGCCCCTAGTGTCAATAATGCAGTAAAAAGATAACGATGTCGCTGATACAAATATATACTTCCTTATTACTTTATTGGCATTATAGGGGATAATACATCAAAAAAATATCAAAATTATTAAGCCCATTTTTTGTAGAATAACTCTTCCAAATTTTAAGGAGAAAAATAGATGAAATGTCCTAAAGGATTTAGAGGAAAATATTTCAGCCTTGCTGCGATATTGGCACTAAATGCAACTGTTACTATAGCGAATGAAACGCAAAGTGCAGTTGATATTGAAGCCAAGATGACTCCAAAAGAGTTCGCATCAAGTGAAGAAGAAACACCACCTCTTGAACTTATCCCAGTTGTCGTGGTCTCAAAGAAGATCAAAGTTGCCGAGATTGGCGCACCGTTTGCGTCTGAGGTCTATACCAAAAAAGAGATAGAAAAATCTCACTCAAAAGATATCTACGAATTTTTAAACTCCCAAACTTCTGTTTTTACCATTCCTAGTTCTGGCAACTCTTTTTCTCAAAAGATTGATTTAAGAGGCTTTGGTATTGAAGATGGTTATGAAAGTGTTGTGGTCACCCTCAATGGTCGAAGACTCAACAACATCGATTTACAGCCTCAACTTTTATCCAATATACCCTTAGACACCATTAAACAAATAGAAATTATTAAAGGCTCAGGCTCGGTTGAGTATGGAGATGGTGCTAATGCAGGGGTTATTAATATCATCACACAAGACCCTACGGGTGTGGCGCTTAAAACATATGGTGGAAGCAATGGAGTCTTGTTTGGCTCTGCGAGTGCTGGTGTGAGTGATAAGTATTTTTCAATCTCAGCTTATATGGAAGACTACTCGAAAAAAGGTCAAAAGCAGATTGCAACAGATGGACAAAAAGACGAGAGTGATAGTACGCACAAATCTTTTTCTGCCACTTTAAATCCAACAGAGGAGTGGAAGCTCAACCTTGGTAAAAGTTTTACAAAACAAGATACATTTTATCCCAATGCCTTAACCATGAATGAATATAAAACAGACCCCAATACTATTCCTGCTCCTATATGGGGCTCTTTGTATGGGCATCAAAAATACGATATTGAGCTTTTGACCTATGGGTCGAGTTATAAACTAAGTGATACACTTAGCGTTGATTTTCAAGGAAGTCATGAAGATAAAGTTTCTGATTATGTTGATGTTTCAAAATACAATTATGACAACGATACCCATAACGCAAAGATACTGTATAGCGAAGGTGCGCTCAAAGCAGTTCTTGGTGTTCAGCACTTTGAGGGCATTCGTAAAAAAGGTGCAGTCAATACAACGACCAAAGAAAACATGGGTTACTTTGCCAAAGCAGATATCACTCAAGGAAATAGTACTTTTTCGCTTGGTGGTCGCACGGAGAGCGTTGATTATAGTTACCATCAAGGTGCAACGCATTTGGAAAAAGATAAGCAATTAGAAGCCTTTGATATCGGGTATAACTATAAGTTAAACGCGGTTTCATCTCTTTTTATCAACTATAACCAATCTTTTCAAGCCCCAGATATAGACCGATTTTTTGATGCAATGACGGGTACTTTCAATGGTTTTATCGACCCTATGGAAGTCAAAACTATCAATGCGGGATATAGTTATCTAGGGTCTACCAATAAATTTAAATTATCTGCATTTTATGCTTCTATTAATGATGAAATTTATTATGACAATACGATTGCTCCGTGGGGTGCTAATTCAAATCTTGATAAAACACGCAAAATTGGTTTTGAGATTTACGATAAATATATGATTTTACATAACCTATATACCAGTCTTAATTACGCTTATGTAGATACTAAAATAGTCAGTGAAGGCGATGGAACACTTGATGGCAAAGAAATTCCTGGTGTTTCTCATCACAATGTGAAGCTTTCACTTGGATACAATCCAACCCATCAAACTACATTGGTTTTAGTGCAAAACTTCAAATCAAAAGCGTATGCGATGAGTGATTTTTTAGGTGTTTATGGAAAGATGGAAAATTATAATACGACTGATTTATCCGCAACTTATACTTACAAAAATTATGAGTTTTTTGCAAAGGTCAGTAATATCTTTGATAAGAAAAACGCCCTTTTTGTAAACGGTTGGTCAGGGCTTGGTGTTTATCCTACCAATTATGAACGAGAGTTTATGCTCGGCATGAGTGCTAAGTTCTAATGCGCTTACATGTAAGAACTTACCTATGGTATAAACTCTTCAACTCGCTCTTTTTTGGGCTATCGGTGGGAAGTGTTTTTATCCTGTATACACCGCTTGAGCCATCCATTTTTTCTTTGGGTGGTATCGCTTTGGCAGTAGGTATGCTCGTTGTGGCTAAATATTACGAGAAGATGATGAATCTTCTCGTTTTTTACCGTATGACGCTTTTAGTAGAAATCGTAGCACTTGTTATTGTGGTTAGTTTTTTAATTTTCAAATATCACTATCTTAACGCTCTTTTTATCTATGCTTCCTATCAGGTGACTTTTATCTTTGGAGGCTATCTTGTGCGCATGGAAACGCTTTTGCTGAAAAAAACAGCACTTCTCTCTTTTGCAGATATTTTGAAACAAAAAGGCTATCTTTTAGGGATGGTTTTATCTTATATTTTTTACAAAACAGTAGAATTTTTTGACATTGTGGATAAACAAACCCAAGTTTACATCTTACATGTAGGGCTTTTTATGCTTCAAATAATCATCATTGTACTTGTTTTTCAAACTTTTAAGCGCAGATAAGCTTCTCTTTTAGGATAAAACATTACAATAATCAAAATGCCACCTGAAGGATTTTGGTTTGAGAAGAGAAGAAAATACGCTACTGCATATGTTAATCCACACCTGTTTAAAACATCAAGATAAAAAAGCTTTTATTTATCGGGCAATGGAGCAAGAGTTTGAGGTGAGTTATCAAAAGTTATTTGACGATGTCTTGATTCTTTCTCGTGCATTTAAAGCACGAAAAATAGAAAAAGGCTCAAAGGTAATGTTTTTATGTGACAATCGCTACGAATGGATGGTCACAGATTTAGCCCTTATCTCTTTAGGTGCCATTAGCGTGCCAAGGGGTTTAGATACGCCAACCCTTGAGTTAGAGTTTATTATGCGGCACTGTGAAGCGCAATTTTTGATCGTAGAAAATGAAGTGACTTACAACTTGCATGAAGAGATGCTCGCTTCATTGGGGCTTAAATCTATTTTTATTGTTGAAGCACAAAAAATACACTCTTTATTAAGCAATCTTTACTCTTATAATGATATTTTGAAAGATAGACTGATTCACCATGAAGAAATTGAGGCATTTATAGAGCGAAAATCTTTCTTAGACGAAGATGATATTTGTACAATTATCTATACCTCTGGAACGACTGGAACGCCAAAAGGTGTTATCTTGACACATAAAAACATTATGCACAATGTCCGAGAACTTCCTTTTTTAATTGGTTTAACCAGTGAAGATTTGTGGGTTTCTATTCTTCCCTCATGGCATATTTTTGAGCGAACTTCAGAGTACCTTTCTTTGTCGCATGGTTGTTGTATCGTTTATTCGACGATTAAAACATTTGCGGCAGATTTGGAAACTTATAAACCAACATTGGTGGCAACCGTGCCAAGGCTTTGGGAGTCAATGTACACCAAAATCAATACAACATTAGAAAAAAAAGACCCCAAAAAAGCAAAAATTTTTAAAAAATTAGTGGCCATTTCAGCACTGTATAATTATCAATTGCGTGTATTAAAAGACGAATTACCTCGGTTTGAAAAAGAATCATTGCTCCTTACATGTAAAAAGAAAAGCTTAGCTTTGATGGCGCTTTTGGCGTTGTATCCACTCAACGCTTTTGCCAAAAAGAAACTCTCTTTAGTCAAAGCAAAGTTTGGGGGGAGACTTCGTCTTGCCATTAGTGGAGGAGGGGCTTTGCCTGATTTTCTTGATGTGTGGATTGATGCGATAGGTATTCGCATTGTCAATGCCTATGGCATGACAGAATGTTCTCCAGGCATCGCAGGACGAGCGCTTAATTGCAATACTTTTTCAACGATAGGGCTTCCTGTTAATGGCACTACTCTTAAAATTGTAGACCAAAATGGTGACCAAGTTGGGGCTGGTGTAGTGGGTGAGATTTGGATTAAGGGCGAGCAAGTAACAAGAGGATATTATAAAAATGACGAAGAAAATGCTAAGTCATTTGGTGAAGATGGATTTTTTAAGTCGGGTGATTTAGGGAAACTTACGATTAAAGGTGAACTGATTATCACAGGTCGTTCTAAAGAGGTTATCGTTCTTGCTAGTGGAGAAAATGTAGACCCAAGTCGCATTGAGTCAACACTATCCATGCTTCCTTTTGTAACTGATACGATTTTGGTGGGACATACAAAGAAAGGATTGGGCGCGCTTATCGTGCCTGATTTTGAAAAACTCAAAGAGTATGTTGCGCTTCATTTCAATAAAGTGGTTCATAATATCGAACAAGTCATGGAAGATAAACACATTGTTGCGAAAATAAAAAGCGAGATGAATGACCTTTTACACCATAAAAAAGGGTTTAAGCCTTTTGAAAAACTCCAAAATATCCATTTTTTGGAACAAGAATTTAAAACAGGCGTGGAACTTACCAATACACTCAAAAAGAAACGCCATGTAATAGAGCAAAAATATAAAGCGATTATCGACAAATTTATCCATTAGGAATGATTATGGCCAAGGTAACATCGTACGGTGCAGCACAAAAGGTGACAGGTTCTTGCCATCTTTTGGAAATTAAAGGTATTCGGATTCTCATTGATTGCGGGATGATACAAGGTAGAGATTGGATGGAAAATTATGACCCATTTCCTTTTGACCCAAAATCCATTGATTATCTTATCTTAACCCATGCCCATGCTGACCATGTTGGACGATTACCAAAGCTTGTTAAAGAAGGCTTTAATGGTGAGATTATAGCTACAAAAGCAACTTTAGATGTAGCCTATATTATGCTTTTAGATAGTGCGGTGTTGTTGTATGAAGAGTATGAAACACAACTTCGAAAAGCCCTAAGAAGAGGCGAAGAAGCTTTGGTGAAAGAGCCTTTATATCTTAAAGAGCATGTCGAACAAGTCTTTACCAAAAAAATGCGCACTGCCTCTTATGGGGAATCTTTAGTCATTGCCCCCTTTTTAAAGCTTTCGCTCCACAATGCTGGGCATATCATTGGAAGTGCTTTTCTTGTCGTGGATTATGACGAAGATAATCTTACCAAAAGAGTTGTTTTCTCAGGAGACTTGGGCAGTAAAAATCGTCTTTTATTAGGCGCTCTTGAAGTGGTTAAAAGCACAGATACTTTGTTTATTGAATCGACCTATGGAGATAGAGAACATCGAGCTATCAACGAGAGTATCGCAGAATTTAGAGAGGCTATCATCAAAACAATTCATGAAGGTGGCAATGTTTTAATTCCCTCCTTTGCATTAGAACGCACCCAAGAGATACTTTGGTTATTGCATAGTATGCACGAAGAGGGTCTTTTGCAAAACTGTAAAGTTTTTTTAGACAGTCCCTTAGCCATTGAGGCAACAAAAATTTACCAAAAATACCCTTCCGAGCTTAACCGAGAAGTAGGTTTACATGTAAGCCTAGGTGACGACCCTTTTGACTTTCCTCAACTTAAATACACGCCTCGAAAAATAGACTCGATACAAATCAATGAGATTGAAAAAAGAGCTATCATCATCGCAGGAAGTGGCATGT
>JAQWCT010000270.1 GCA_028705785.1 Sulfurospirillaceae bacterium
AAAAAAATAAAGGGGGTTAAGTGTTATCTGAGCTTCAGAAGGAGGACGACGAGGGCTTTGTTAGAAAATTGCGCTATGCTTTGAGGTTGGTGTATGGTTTGATGGGTGATAAAAGTTGCCATCGGGTCTCCTTTTGAAAAATTTGACAAAAGTATAGCACAGAAATTTAAAAATCGCAAAAGAAGCTTTACATGTAAAGCTCTCTTTTATTTCTGTGATGATGAAGCTAACTGTATGCCAAGCCCTACAAAGGTCAGTGCAAAGCCATATTTTAGCCATGTTTGTACACGATGTGATTCCATCACGCTGTGACGAAAACTATGTGCCAAAAGACCATAAATAACAAAAATAACGAAAGTCATCAGCATAAATACAGCACTTAAAACTACCATATCGCTCAGCGGTGATGTCGTTTCAGGCTTAACAAATTGTGGTAAGAACGCTAAAAAGAAGATGGTCAATTTGGGATTAAGGATATTCAATAAAAATGCTTTAGTCGCCAAAGAGAGCGCACTTGAACGCGAGGAAATCGCCTGAGCTTCAAAACCACTTTTATCCCGCCATGTCATGTAAGCCAGATAAAACAGATACAAAACGCCTGCAAATTTTAAGACTTCAAATGCCAGCGCGCTCGTGTGCATAATAGCAGCAAGTCCAAAAATCGTTGCCAAAAGATGGGGCACAATGCCTGCGGTACACCCAAATGCGGCATAAACACTGGCTTTTCGTCCTTGAACGAGCCCCGTTGAAATGGTAAAAAGAACACCCGTACCAGGAATCAGCACAACAATTAAAGAGGTGATAAGAAATTCAATGCTAATCATAACAGTCACTCCAAATAAGGTAATTGATAATAAGGTCGTTTTTGAATGATACTAAATCCTAGTTTTTCGGCTAATTTTTGAGAACCAAGATTGACCGAGCTACATGCCCAGATAGGAACAAGATGCTGCTTTATACAGTACTCAATTAACGCCGAACAAACGGCATAGGCATAACCTCTCCCGCAATAATTAGCATCTGTTTCAATGCCAAGTTCTAATTGCCTATTTGAGATAAAAGAGCAAAATGCAGTTGAGAGCGGATAACCTTTTTCATCTACAAGGCTAAAACCAATACCCGATTTTTCAAAAGAGCGATACGAATCCCAAAATCGTGAAGGAATAACTTTTCCTTTTATGGCAGAATAAAGCGTTTCATCCGTTTGAACAATCACATTTTTGCCTATATCAATAGTCTCTTTTTGAGCGTTATATTTTTCATATGAAAACTCAAAATTGAGTCGTTCCATCACAGAAATTTTTTGATGATGAATGCCATCAAAGCATAAATACGAAGGTACTAAGCATTCAAGGACACTCTGCCAAACTCTAGGATACACTTGTAACCATTCTGGCTTTTTTCTCATCTCATTTTGATTGCAAAGATAAACCCTCAAAGCTTCATTAAAACTATCATTATGCGTATCGCCTAAGAGCAGTGACATACCATAAGGGTGCGCTATGTAAAAAACCGATGGCGCATCAAGCTTATCTACAAAAATCTTCCCTCGCACATCACGATTAACAACAGAATAGGCAAATAAAACATTCGCATCCACTTCAGATAAATGCTCATGCGCAAGGTGATAATGATGAAGTGGTAAAAGCATCATCATAGCTCCTTTATGTTATTTTTAAAGTAATGCACCATTTTGAGCTTAAATCAGTTAAAATATCAATCATCGTAAAAACTCTGCCCGTATTTCATTCTCTTCTGTTTTTTTGGTTGGTCTTTCTTTCCCAATAATAGCTTCTTTCCCATGTTGACAACACTCAAAAAGTTCTTGTTCCGCAGGTTTTAAAGGCTGAAAATCGACAAGAGTTTTTTTCATTGATTTAGTCCAACTTCCAAACCCTAAAAGCTTTACCTTTTATCTTCTTATATCCCAACTCTTCAAAAGCCTTGTCCGCAAAGGCTCTTGCAATGGCGACATAGGCATATTTATCGGTAATGTTTATCTTGCCTATTGACGATGCGTCTAAGCCTACATCTTTGGTGAGAACGCCTAGGATGTCGCCTGCTCTTACTTTTTGTTTTTTGCCGCCATCGATGCACAGAGTGACCATGTCAGCGAGGTAGGGGTTGGTGTTTTTGAGTGGAAGAGTCTCATACTTCTTACATGTAAAGTTTATTTTTGCTTCTCTCAGCTCTTCTATAAATGGTTTTTGGAATGGTTCATAAAACGATATGGCGATGCCCTCTTTGCCCATTCTTGCGGTTCTGCCGATGCGATGGGTGTAGACTTCGGTGGTGTGGGGAATATCGAAATTGATGACACATTCTACATCTTTGATGTCGAGTCCTCTTGAAGCTAGGTCGGTTGCTACGAGGATGGTGACACTGCCATTGGCAAACTGCAATAAACTTTCGTCCCTGTCAACTTGCTCCAAATCTCCATGCAAGGAGAGCACATCAAAGCCATCTTGATACAAGTCCTCTTGAAGCTCGCTGACCCCGATTTTGGTTTTGCAAAAGATGATGACGGACTTGGGGCGATGTGTTAGAAGCGTGGCTAAAAGCGCTTTGTATTTGTCACTTCCTTCGACCTCATAAAAAATCTGTTCTATCTTGTTTTCTACTTCTATTTCTTCAACGCTCACCATCACGGCATCATTTTGTACTTGCTTGCAGATGCGTTCTATTTCTTTGGGGAAAGTGGCTG
>JAQWCT010000066.1 GCA_028705785.1 Sulfurospirillaceae bacterium
TGTCTCTTTTTTTGTCGCATCAGGAGTCGGAGTGGTTGTTTTTGAAGGACTTTTCCCTTTAAGTTCATTGGAAAGTTGATCAAATTTATCTTTAGAAACATAATTTTTATTGATTGAATCTATCAATGAGCTCAGCTCGCTCAAAACTGCTTTGATTTTTTCTTGATCATCGTTGCGAAGTTTTCTACTCTCAGCTGCATACTCTTTGAGCTGATTATTTTCAGTTTTTAACTCATCATTCGTTTTTTCAAGAGAACGAATGCGTTCATCCATTTTTGCAATTTTATTACCGTAGCCATCCATGATAGAACGCACACCCTCATACTGCTCATTTGAATTGCTTGATTCAGTTTTGACACTAACAGTATTTTGGTTGGTATTTATTACTCTATCATTATTTTGAAAGATCTTTTTTTCACTCGAGGTGATGCCATAAGATGATTTACTATCCGAATCACCGGCACCATATGCAGAAGGCTCATTCGACAGTACTGCTAAAGGTAGCAGTACTGTCGAAAAGAAGAGAATCCGTTTTTTCATATCAAAGATTATGGAAGTACTTTAAATTCTGCTCTTCTGTTTTTATCCCAACAAGCTTTGTTTTTATCTGTACATGTAGGGTTGCTCTCGCCATAACTTACAACAGTTACTCTATCAGCATTCATACCTTTTGCAACTAAACCATCTTTAACACTTTTTGCTCTTTTAAGACCAAGTGCATAGTTGTATTCGTCTGTACCGAATTCGTCACAATTACCTTCAACTTTAATTGAAAAGCCTTTTGCTTCTGAAGAGTTAAACAACGCTGCATTTGCATCGATGTTAGCTTGTTGATCTTTACGAACATTGAACTTGTCAAAATCAAAATAGATTACTTTAGAATTAGCTTCTAAAGAAGCAATTAATTTTTGAAGTGCGCTCATACCATCATTTACGCCTGTACCTTTTGTATCACCTGTACCTTTAGTCATATCGACCTCAGGACTTTTTTGACTACAACCTGTCAAAACCAAAACCGCTACCGCTAAGCTTGTTAAAGCTAATTTACTCATTATTAGATCCTTTTTAAAATTTCATTATTAAAACTTCGGAATTATAGCATATTTTTTTTAAATTACCAGTCTATTGACTGCAATTTTCCAGTTTTTAATGCAAAATGATACGTTTTGTTTGCATTTAACCTAATGATACCCAATGAACTTTGATTTTGATACTGTTTTATGAACATAATTGTATCTGGATCCTTCGAAAATCTTGGATATAAATTTTCGCCAGTAGCTGTTAACTGTCGAAGGTTGTCTGTTTTTGTAGAAATTAGATAGAGATTAAAGGTACTCCCTCCAAATTCACTCTTATTTTCTCTGCTAGAATAGACTATGTAATTATCAAAAGCTGAAGCTGAATTATTGTTTTTGCCATGATATACCATTTGTTCCACATTTTTATCATTAATATTTTGAGCAAAAACATTGGGATATCCTAATCTATCAGAAATAAAAACAATTCGTCTATCATTATCGATAAAATTTCCATTAACATCAATACCTGAATAATCTGTAATTTTTTCTATTTTGCGCGTTCTAACATCATAAAGATAAATATCTGTTTGATCCTTAGGCGCCATAGTTAAAAGAAGTTTATTGCCATCTTGTGAAACATCAGAACAAACAATCATACCAGATCCCGAAATAACACTCCTTCTACTACCATCCTTAAGATCCAATTTATAGATAGTTGGCTCAACGCCACTATAAGAAGTATAATAGAAAGCACTTTGTTCTTTATTGGCCCATTTAGGGAAAATATTCAATCCTCCAGTCACCATTGTTTTTTGATAACTGAGTGTGTAGTCTGCTATGACAATTTCGCTTTTTTTTGCCTCTGTATATTTTGCGAATACTACAGATTGCTCCATCCATGAAATTGAAGGTGCACCAATTTGATCATTGATATCGACACTAATCTTATGTGCTAAGAAAGGATATCTTTTTTTATCAGGAATACTATAGGCTTTTTCAAAACTGGTAACGCCAGTTCTTGCATTAATGAGTTTAACATTGGCCACAGCATTATTAGAATTTTGATCTAAACTAAATCGTAAAATAAGATCGACTTTTTTATCTGAAAGAAAATTTTCAATGGGACCACCCTCATAACTGCTTCGAAGATAGTCATCTTCAACTCTAAAATGGCTACTTACTCTTAAATCACCTGCCAATAATTTAAAAAAACTTTTTCTAAATTCACTATCAACATTATTAGGGCTTGCATCTTGAATAGCAATTTTAGGTAATACATCAATCTTTTTCACAATTTCAACAGTGGCATCTGCCGCAAAAGAGATAATTGTTAACAACAGTAAAACTATTATTTTTTTTATCATTTTTTATTCCTTTATATCTTTAAATTCAACTTGCATTTCAAACAAAGGACCCTTTTCATACTTAGGGAACTCAACACTTTCCATTACTTTTAAAAACTCTTTCAATTTGGTATTGAACTCGTTATTATAAGACAATGAAACTACTTTATAACTAAAAGAACCTCTATTACTCACTTTTATAATTACTTTAGCAACATTTCCGCTCTCTGTATCAACTGTTTTTTGCCAATTTTCTTCTAAAATTTCTTGCACTTTTCCAATAAAAGGATCAAAAATCCCATCTCTTTTAGTATCGATTAAATGTTTTTGTTCTGCAAAATTGAGAGAATTCGCTATTTTTGAAGCTGCATTTTCGCTTTTTTCTTTTGTTTCTTCTTTATTAGGCTTGATACGTGTCATGGGTGTTTGATCTTTTTTCTGCTCTTTTGCATCAGGTGGTAATTTTGAAGTATTAATATCTTCAAATAATCCTCGTAAAGAAGTACTTTTTACTGCTTCTTTGGGGGAAGAGGCTACTTTTTTCTCTTCACTGGGTTTTTCTGTTGGCTTTGGCTCAACAATAGGTTTTTCAACCTCTTCTTTTTTACGCTCTTCTTTGAGCTTATCAGAGTCATTTTTCTTTCGTTCTACTAGCGTTACGCTTAAGGGATTATCTTTTTTAGAAGTATAATTGAGATTTTTTTCTTTGTGTGAAGAAATAATATAAGCAAAAAAAACAATGAGAATAATATATAAAAAGATGGACATTGTCCATCCTAGGGAAGCATATCGATTAACGCTAGACATATTAACTATCCATTGGTTTCTAGCGATATATTAGTAAATCCTGCTTGTTTAACTGTTTTGAGCACAAACATAACATCCTTATAAGAAAGTCCCTCATCCGCTTTTATATAGACAATACTCTTAAGAGGATACTTACTTTTAAGCATCGTAAAACTATCTGCAAATTCTGAAAGTGCAAAGCTATCACTTTTAAGATAGACCTTTTTATCTTTGGTAATTCTTATCTCAAGTTCTGGCAACTTGCTAACAACAGAAGACTTGCTACCATCGGGAAGTTTAATCACCTCTTCATAGACCAAAGCAGGTGTTGTTACCATAAGTATGGCAAGCAACACCAACATAATATCTACGAGCGGTGTTATATTAAGATCAGGTACTTCATCTAATTGACTGGTCATTATAAATCTTTTCTAGCGTCATTTCCAGAGAGCAAAATATCTACTTCTCTTTGTACATAAACAATCACTTCATAAGCTTTTCTTCTCAAAAATAGATTAGCGCTATATGCAGGGATAGCTACAAAAATACCAGCAGCGGTGGCAACCAATGCCTCACTAATAGCTGGGGCAATAACACCTAATGAAGCACTTCCTGATTGTCCTAATCCACTAAATGTTTCTAAAATTGAAACAACCGTTCCAAAAAGTCCTATAAAAGGTGCAGTAGACGCAATAATGGAAAGCATCCACAATCCACTTGTTGCATTTTTTTCTGCCACATTTTTACAAACATTTAAAAGCTTTTCGGATGTATGTGAAGCATTTGAACATTTACGAAGGATAGAGTCATCTCGTACATTTTTTGCCCCCATTAACATTGACTCTAGTGAATTTTTTTCCACTGAAAGCCAATGTGTTAGGTACAAATATCTGCTAAAGAGAATTCCAAAAGTAATCACAAAATATAACGATAACCAAGCAAGAATAACAAAGGTAAAGAAACCACTTCTTGACATATAATTAAGAAACAAATCAAATGAAGACATATATTTTAATACTTTCTTGTTTTTACGATAGAATCTATCTTTGATGTTGCAATAGCAATTGCGATATCAGAATCACTCATGCTTTTGATAAGCTCTTTAGCATCTTCTAAAGATTTTGCTATCTCGCTCTCACTACTTCCACCTATAGAAATAGCACCATCGGCCAATACTGTTACTGAATTTTCATCAACTTTGACATGTCCCCAATTGATAGCGACAACATCATGATTACCATCTTTTAATTCAATATCTATGACACCTGCTTGTAAAAGTGTTACCAAAGAAGCGTGGTGTGGTAGGACACCAAACTCACCCTCGCTCCCTGGAAGTGTTACACTTTTAACATCGTTTGCAAAAATCTGACCTATTGGTGTAACGATTTCTAATTTTAATGTATCCATTTTTTTACCTTATCGCGTGTTAACTTTTCAGTTTTGCAGCTTTCTCGATAGCTTCTTCAATAGTGCCCACCATATAGAAAGCAGCTTCTGGTAAATCATCGTATTTGCCTTCTAAAATACCTTTAAACCCAGCGATTGATTCTTCAAGCGTAACATACTTTCCAGGACTTCCTGTAAATACTTCCGCAACGAAAAATGGCTGAGAAAGAAATCTCTCGATTTTTCTAGCACGATCAACAACCACTTTATCTTCTTCACTCAGTTCATCCATACCAAGAATAGCAATAATATCTTGCAAATCTTTATATTTTTGAAGTACTGCTTGAACACCACGAGATACATTATAATGTTCAGCTCCCAAAATTTCAGGACTCAACATTCTTGAACTTGAATCGAGTGGGTCAACTGCAGGATAAATACCCTTTTCTGCAATAGCTCTATTAAGAACTGTTGTTGCATCTAAGTGAGCAAATACAGTTGCAGGAGCTGGGTCAGTTAAGTCATCCGCAGGTACATAAACCGCTTGAACAGAAGTGATAGAACCTTTATTTGTTGATGTAATTCTCTCTTGGAATTTACCCATTTCACTTGCAAGTGTTGGTTGGTAACCAACGGCGGAAGGGATACGACCAAGAAGTGCTGACATTTCTGCACCTGATTGAGAGAAACGGAAAATATTATCAATAAACATCAAAACATCCAGTCCCATTTCATCACGGAAATACTCAGCCATGGTAAGACCTGTAAGTGCAATTCTATTTCTTGCTCCTGGAGGCTCACTCATTTGTCCGTAGCACAGAGCAACTTTATCCAAAACATTCGAATCTTTCATCTCATGGTAAAGGTCATTTCCCTCACGGGTTCTCTCACCAACACCCGCAAATACTGAGTAACCACTGTGTTTAAACGCAACATTATGAATAAGTTCCATAATAATAACGGTTTTACCAACACCCGCACCTCCGAAGAGTCCAACTTTACCACCTTTTGCATAAGGGGCAAGTAAGTCAACAACTTTAATACCTGTTTCAAAAATCTCAGATTTTGTACTTTGTTCTTCAAATTTTGGTGGATCTCTATGAATAGACCATTTAACTTTACCTGATACTGGTTCACCAAGATCGATAACATCACCAATAACATTAAAAATTCTTCCCAAGACTTCTTCGCCAACTGGTACTTGTATAGGTGTTCCTAGTGCTGTTACTTGGATACCTCTTGTTAAACCTTCACTCATGTCCATTGCAATAGTTCTTACACGATTGTCGCCTAAATGTGCTGCTACTTCAAGAATCAATCTTTGTTTCTTGCCTTCAACTTCATAATTTACTTCAATTGCTTCATTGATTTTAGGAAGGTAGCCATTAAAATCGACATCAACAACGGGGCCCATAATCTGGCTGATTAATCCATTCATTGAATATTCTCCTTTTATTTTTTGCAAAACAGTTTATTTCATAGACTCTACACCACTGATGATTTCTATCAATTCAGTAGTAATAGACTCTTGTCTAGCTTTATTATATGCCAATGTCAACATATTCACACGATCACTCGCGTTATTAGTTGCATTTTCCATCGCCTGCATTCTCGCACTGTGTTCTGCCGCCAATGAATCAATGAGGGCATAATACATATTGTATTCAAAATACTTTTGCATCAAAGAATTTAAAATTTCTTCACCACCATCCAATGGTTCTAACTCCATTAAAGAAGTTGAATCAAGAGAGTAATCTAAAGGTGGTTCTACAGGAACAATATCTGTAATTTTCAATTCTTGAGAAATCATATTTTTATAACCATTGTGCACTAAAATAACTTTATCAGTTGTGCCTTGAACAAAGTCATCAATAGCACCTTTGATAATCTCTTGCGCTTTTTCATAATTAGGTGCTGAACTCACACCTGCATAAGTTGCAAAAAGAGGAACACCTTGAAAATTAAAAAATGCTATTCCTTTGCGACCAACACCTCTGAGTCTGACTTTAATATTTTTTTGTGCATATTCTTCTAAAAGTTTTCGTACCGCTTTAATCGTTTGAATATTAAAACCGCCACAAAGACCTTTATCTGCTGTAACAAAAACAATATCCACTGTACTAGGTGTTTCATTTTTATCAAAAAATCGACTCTCAATCACTTCACTTTTATACTGATTGATTTTATAAGCAATTTCTGAGAGTACTTCGTTTATTTTAACAGCATAAACTCGTGATTGCTTAGCAGCCATTTCAGCTCGTTTCAACTTTGCGGTTGAAACGAGTTTCATAGCTCTTGTCGTTTTTTGAGTGTTCTGAACACTTTTAATTTTTCTTTTTATCTCTTTAAGGTTTGCCATAGCTTATCCTTACTTGACTACAAACGTCGCTTTAAACTCGTTCAATGCCTTATTTAATAACTCTTCAAGCTCTTTATCTAACGCTTTTTTCGTTTTGATTTGCTCAAGAATTTCTGGATATTTTGCCTCTACAAATGAGTTAAGCTCTGCTTCGAAACGACTTGTCTCTTTGACTTCGATGCCATCAAGATGTCCACGAGAACCAGCAAACATAATAAGTACTTGTTTTTCAACAGGAATTGGAGCATATGGAGGTTGTTTCAAAAGTTCAACCATTCTTTGTCCGCGTTCAAGTTGTTTACGACTAGACTCATCAAGATCACTTGCAAATTGTGCAAATGCTTGAAGCTCACGATATTGAGCAAGGTCAAGTCTTAATGTTCCTGCTACTTGTTTTGTTGCTTTGATTTGTGCAGCACCACCAACTCGGCTTACAGACAAACCAACATTGATTGCTGGACGGATGCCTGAGTTAAAGAGGTCTGATTCTAGGAATATCTGACCATCAGTGATAGAAATAACATTGGTAGGGATATAAGCTGATACATCGCCTGCTTGTGTTTCAATAATAGGAAGTGCCGTTAATGAACCAGCTCCTAAATCATCATTTACTTTAGCCGCTCGCTCAAGAAGCCTGGAGTGTAGATAAAAAACATCACCTGGGTATGCTTCACGACCCGGAGGTCTTCTTAAAATAAGTGACATTTCACGGTAAGCAACCGCATGTTTTGATAAATCATCATAAACAATTAATGCATGACGACCACTGTCTCTAAAGTATTCACCCATAGAAACACCAGCATATGGTGCAAGAAATTGCATAGCAGGAGAATCTGATGCACCTGCATTAACGATAATTGTATATTCCATTGCGCCATGCTCTTCTAATTTTTTAACAACTTGCGCAACAGTTGATTGTTTTTGTCCAATTGCTACATAAATACATGTAACATTTTGACCTTTTTGATTGATAATAGTATCAATGGCAATCGTTGTTTTACCTGTTTGTCTATCACCAATAATAAGCTCTCTTTGACCTCTACCAATTGGAACGAGTGCATCAATTGCTTTAATACCTGTTTGAAGTGGCTCATGAACTGATTTTCTTGCCATAATACCATGTGCTTTTTCTTCAACAAATCTAGTTTCAGTTGCGTTAATAGGGCCTTTTGCATCGATTGGGTCACCCAAACAATTCACAACTCTACCTACAAGTGCTTCACCAACAGGTACACGAAGAAGTCTTCCTAATCTTTTAACAGACGAGCCTTCTTTGATATCATTACTACTACCCAAAACAACGATACCAACACTTGATTCTTCAAGGTTTAGTGCCATTCCTCTTTCACCGTTTTCAAACTCAACCATCTCTCCAGCCATAACATTCTTTAAGCCGTAAACATTGGCAACACCATCAGCAACTGAAATAACCTTTCCAGTCTCTTCGATATCAACATTCAACTCAAAGTTTTCGATACGCTCTTTAATGATTGAACTGATTTCGTCAGCTTTCATTTTTGCTCCCACACACTACTCCTTAATATTCTTTTATTATTTTTTAAATTGCTTTTAGAATATGCTCGCTTAACTGAGCTTTCAATCTCTCAAGTGAAAAACTTACCTCAACACCCAAATCATCTAATTGTATTTTAATACCAGGATAATTATTAATGGTACTATTGAGTTTGATTTTAGCATTAAATTTTTTACTAAAATTTTCTTCTAATTTTGAAATTTGCTCTTTAGTCAGTTTAAAATTACTGGTTATTTCACCTTCAAATGCATTATTTTTCAATGACACTTGATACTTTAACTCATGAACAATGATAGGAATTAATTTTAATCTATCATTACTATTCAAGAGTTTAATAAAATTTTGAAACTTACTATTTTTACTATCAACCAACGATAAAACCAAGTTTTCTTTATCAGCTGATTTGACATCTGGAGAGAGTACTATGTTGTTGAATTTATCTATTTTAAATGCTGCCAATAGCCCATCTAAAAGCGTATAGATTTCCATCAACTCGCTACTATCACAGCTATCCATGAGAGCATTAACATATTTTTTTGCTATTGCGCTACTCATTTATGCCACCTTTTGATTGATGATTTTGACAATTTCATCTTGATCAAGTGAAATAGATCCTTCTTTGAACATCTCATCCAAAACATCAGATACAACCATCCTTGTCATTTGCCTTTTTTCAATAATCATCTTATCGTTAAAAGCTTTATCAAGATTTTCAATATCACCCATTGAGTCTGAAGCAATTTTTTCACTCAAAATCAAGGCTTCTTTTTTAGCTGTTTCAACAATAGCCCTAGCACTGACTTTAGCTTCTTCTACTTTTTGTAAAGCAAGCTCTTTTTTGCTATTAGATTCTCTTAATTTGACTTGAATTGAATCTAATCTATTGGCTATATCACCTTTTCTACCAAGGTAAAACTCTTTTGCAGGTTGAGCAATCAAATAGTATAAGATAGCTGCAAATATCAAAAAGTTGATAGTTCTTGGAATAATATCTGTTGTACCACTGCCCTCACCACCACTTGCTAAAAGCAAAACAGGTGCTAATATGAATAAAAAATATCTTATTTTCATCCTATTTTTTCCTTTACATGTAAGCAAGTTTTGCAATAACGCTCTCTTTGAAAAGAGGCATTTGTGCCAACAAACTATTTTTAAATTCTACTTTTTGGGCTTCTAGCTCTTCAAGAAAAATAACATTTTGAGCTTCTATCTCGCTCTTTTTTTGTTCAATCTTCCTATGCGCTTTTTCTTTAGCTTCATTAATAGCAGCTTCACGAATCTTTACTGCTTCCATTTTTGCCTCAGAAATAATAGCTTCCGCATCTCTGTAATAGGCTACAACATCACTAGCATTTTTCCCTGCATTGCTCAAATCACGGTTAATAGAGTTATTTCTATTGTCAATAAACTCTAAAAGTGGTTTATATAAAGTTTTGTTAAGAACAATCAACAAAACTAAAAATACAGTTCCAGTCACTAGTAGAAGTGCTGGTATAATATCCAACATATTCTTTGCTCCTTTGTCTCGAGATAATACTCAAATTTTAAGATTTTGATACTACATAAAAGTTATTGCTATGTTAAAAACCGCGCATTTTAACATAGCAAAGGAAAATAGTTTATTAAATGAAAAAAATTAATCAAGTTGCTGTAAAAAAAGATGCATTGCATCCTTATTCTTAAAGCGAATAATAAGTGAATCTCCTTTTGGTTGTGATTCAATTCCCATTGTGTCAAGTTTTTCTTGTATTGCATAAAGTTCTTGAGCAATGCTTTGATGACTTTTGGAACTACTGGTATTTCTTTCATCCGTCGTTTTAAGTTTTTTAACTAACACTTCTGTCTCACGAACGCTCAGTTTTTGACCTAATATTGTATTGACAATTTTCTCTTCGTCTTTGGAATCTAGTCCCACCAAAACTTTGGCATGTCCTTGCGATAAGGTACCCTCAGCTAAATGTTTTTTAGTTTGTTCACTTAAGCTTAATAGTCTTATTGTGTTGGTAATTTGCGTTCTACTTTTATGTATAATTTCAGAGAGACCCTCTTGCGTTATCTTATACTCTTCAATCAGTTCTTTATAAGCAACAGCCAATTCAATTGGGTTTAAGTCTTCTCTTTGGATATTTTCAATAAGCGCAAGTTCACGAAGATTTTTAGACTCAATGTCTGCAACAATAGCTTTAATCTTGGAAAATCCAGCAAGCTTTGTGGCTCTAAGACGGCGTTCACCCGCAAGAAGCATATAGCCATCTTCTTTAGCAACAACGATGATAGGTTGGAGTAATCCATGTCGCTTGATAGACTCACTGAGTTCTCTTAAAGCGACTTCATTAAAATGAACCCGTGGTTGGAAGGGGTTTGGCGTAATATCATCAATACGAATCTCTCGTACCAAATCTTTAGCCTGCTCGATATCTTGCTTATAAGCCTCTTCAACATCCTCAATAATGGCACTAAGCCCTCGTCCTAAGACCTTTTTAGCGCTCATCAACTAGCTCACCATAATCGAATTGGCAAGATTTTGATACGCTTTAGATCCAGGAGATTCAACATCGTATAAAATGATAGGTTTACCAAAACTAGGAGATTCTGCTAGTTTAATATTTCGTGGAATAACCACATAAGAAGCACTCTCTTTGTCTACAAATAACTTATTTTTAAAATGCTCTTTCAAATCGGCAAATACTTGCTTGGAAAGATTGTTTTGTGTACTGTACATCGTTGGTAAAAAGCCTTTAATTTCTAGGGTTGGATTAATCGTTTTT
>JAQWCT010000271.1 GCA_028705785.1 Sulfurospirillaceae bacterium
AATGGTAAAAAAAGAGCTGAAGTGGAAGTGGCAACTAACATTTCCAAAGAAGAAGCACTTAGTGTTGGTAAGGCAAGTGTTCCAAAATGGCTAGAGGGTGTTGAACTTATAAAAGAGATTTATGTACCGGGTAAACTCATTAATTTGGTGGTAAAATAAAATGAAACAGTTATTTCTTGGTTTTTTAGTCGGAATTTTTTTGCTGAGTGGTTGTGGATATAAACCAACAGCTAGGTATGCTAAAGAGGTTTTAGGTCATAAAATTTATGCTGAAGTTACTATTAGTAGGCAAGATCCAAGAAATAGCGTTTTGATTAAAGATGCAGTGAATGAAGCTGTTGTCAGTCGTTTTGGTGGAAAATTGACCAGTAGAGAACTTGCTGATACGACTTTACATGTAAGTATTTCTTCTATCTCTTTTTCTCCAACGGTGTATGATAAATATGGCTACGTTATCGCTTATAAAACAACGGTTACTTTGTTGACCAAATACGAAGGTGTTGATAAAAAACCTGAGCAATTTACCACCTCTGGTGAATATGACTTCTCTATTGCCTCTAATAGTGTTATTTCAGATAGTAGCAGATTTGATGCAATTAGGTATGCTGCAAGTGACGCCATTGATGAATTTGTCTCTAAAATTGCTATAAAAGGACTTCGAAATGGCAACAACAATCAATGAAATAATTCGCGATAGCTTAGAGATGATTAAGGCAGAACATCTTAATTTAACACCTGACAACTACGCTAAAGTTTTTTGTAAAGTAGCTAAGCAAAAAGGGGTTATTGTTGAAGATTGTCAAAAGGTTGACAAGTATATTAAAAAGCTTGATGCCAATATAGTTTCTGATTTAAAACGCTTTAATGTAAGCTCCATTGATGAATTATTGTCCTTTTTTGTGGCAAAACTTAATCGTGCTAATGAGGGTGATGCTAGTAAGATGGTCAATGCTTTAGTCACCCTCTCAAAACGCGTATTGCAAGCTATTTCACTCCTTCATGATACTAAAGCTACCAACCTTGCTAATGCTTCGCTGGAAAGACTTGATTTTCATCAAAATCTTCAATCGATTGATTTAGTTAAAGAAAAATGGTTCGATTTTATCTCTAACTATGATGATAGTTACCTTAAAAAGCTAGATGCTTTTGGTCATATTGCTAAAGATGATTTAGAGAGTATGGTCAGAGATATTTTAAAACTTTTGGGCAAAGATAGTAGTACGGATGTTTATAAAATGCTTGCACCTTTGATTATTGCCTCTTTAGTTCCCTCTATAGCCTCAGGGATGAACGATGAATTAGCCAATATTAGTCATGAACTTCGCGCTTCCCCAGAATCACTTGGTTCACAAGGACTTCAAAAAGAGATCAAACATCTCATTAGCAAAAGAATCGAACTCGATAAGGCAGAGGTTCAAAAAAAAGTCTCCACGCTTGATAAAATTTTAGATGAAATTAATAAGAAAATTCTTGAATTAATTAATAGCAGTAATTTAAGCCATGAACAAGTTAAGGTAATTAAAGCTGATTTGCAAAATATTAATTTTACACAAGATAGTTTTGAAAGTGTTCATGTTAAATTGACGCACATTGCTTCTTCTTTAGAAAATGAGACGAAATCACTCAGTGAAAAGATGCTTAGTAATCAAGAAACAATTACTAAACTTCAAGGGAGAATTAATAAACTAGAATCAGCCTTAATGGTTGCTAAACAAGAAGTTAAAGAAGATTACTTGACACATGTTGCAACCAAAAGAGCATTAGCAGACGAGTTAGGAAGAGTAGAAGATGCTTTCAATCGGTATAAAGTAGATTATACGCTATGTTTTATTGATATCGACCATTTCAAAATGGTCAATGATACTTACGGTCATGAAGCAGGAGATGTGATTCTTTCCACTGTAGGAAAAATTTTACGCAAATACATTCGACAGGTTGATTTTGTAGGGCGTTATGGCGGTGAAGAATTTCTCGTTATTTTGCCAAGTGTTGAATTAGCGCAGGGTGTTCATTTTGCACAAAAGATTAGAGCGATCGTAGAACAATTTAAATTTTTATATAAAAATGAACGCATTAATGTAACTGTAAGTTGTGGCGTATCGCAACGATCATCGTTTAAAACCATGGATGAAACAGTCAGTGGGGCGGATGCACTTTTGTATAAAGCCAAAGATGCAGGTCGAAATAGGGTTATGCCCACGCTTTGATGACTTTAGAACAATTTTTAGAACATAAACCTCTTTTTTATGAGGTGATTGATATAACGCGGATGCCACATGCGTATGATAGTGTAAAAGAGCATTTTAAATTACCCCGTATTGTTCATATCGTTGGAACCAATGGTAAAGGTACAACAGGGCGATTTTTAGCACAAATGCTTCATGCTTGTGGCTTACATGTAGGACATTATACTTCCCCTCATATTGTCAAATTTAATGAACGCATTTGGCTAGATGGACAAGATGTCAATGATGCAACACTCGAACTTTATCACCAAAAACTCCTTTCAATACTGAGTATACAGTTTCAAAAGAGCTTATCTTATTTTGAGTATACAACACTGCTCGCAATGTTGATTTTCTGCGACCAATGTGATTTTGTTGTTTTAGAAGCTGGACTTGGTGGAGAGTTTGATGCCACGAATGTTTTTGAAAAAGCACTCTCCATTATCACGCCAATTGGACTTGATCAT
>JAQWCT010000272.1 GCA_028705785.1 Sulfurospirillaceae bacterium
AAGTCTACTCTACTACTTGCAATTGTGCCATTGTAAGCTTTAAGCATGGCATCAAGTCCATTAAAATCTTCCTTCAGTGGAATTTTAACGAGAGCCATCTCTTTTTCAACAAAACTGCCGGATTCAATAACTTTATAGGTCGGAATAAGTTTGTGCAATTGCTTTACAATCTGCTCTAAAACATGTGCATTACCAGAAGTTACAATCGTAAGTCTAGAAAGATTTGTTTTAGGAATAGGTGCAACGGTTAATGAATCAATATTGTAACCTCTTCCTGCAAAAAGTCCTGATATACGAGAAAGTACGCCATCTTCGTTGAGAACAATAACCGATAAAACTCTTCTAATCGTTTCCATTCTCTACTCCTTATACTCAAGCATCATATTATAAAGCGTTCCACCTGATGGAACCATTGGTAAAACATTTTCAAAACGGTCTACATGTACATCAATCATCGTTACAGTATCGCAGGCGATGGCTTCTTCAAGTGCTTTGTCAAACTCTTCTTTGGTATGTACTCTAAAACCTTTTCCTCCAAAACTCTCAATGAGTTTGACAAAATCAGGTTGCATCGTAAGATCCGTTGAAGAGTATCGTTTGTCATAGAAAAATGTTTGCCATTGGCGAACCATACCCAAAAATTGGTTATTCAAAATGATGTTAACAACAGGTATCTTGTTTTCAACTGCGGTCATTAACTCTTGGATATTCATCAAGATAGAACCATCTCCCGTGAAGTTAATAACAGTTTTTTCAGGATGTGCCATCTTGACACCCATAGCCGCTGGAAGTCCAAAGCCCATCGTTCCCAACCCTCCGCTTGTTATCCATTGTCTTGGATAACTAAAAGGATAAAACTGTGATGCCCACATTTGGTGTTGACCAACATCGGTACTGATAATGGCTTTATCGCCTAATCTCTCACCAACGCGTTCAATCGCCCATTGGGGTTTAATAACTTCATTGGAGTCTTCATATTTGAGTGGATGAATTTCGTCGTATCGCTTAAGCAAATCTCTCCAAGGCTTGTATTTATTTTCATCAACTTGCTCTTTAGCCAAAGGAATCATTGCTTCTACAACATTTTTCAAATCCCCTACTATTGGGTAATCAATAGGTACAATTTTACCGATACTACTAGGATCAATGTCTACATGTATGATTTTTGCATGTTTGGCAAATTCACTCAGTTTTCCTGTAACCCTATCATCAAATCTTGGTCCAAAAGCGATCATCAAGTCTGCTTCGCTCATCGCCATATTGGCACTATAACAGCCATGCATTCCTAGCATTCCAAGGAGTAACGGGTTTTCATCACCCATAACACCTCTTGCCATTAAAGTTTCAACCGCAGGAATACCACAAATTTTTGCAAATTCTCTTACTTCTGCACTAGCATTTGAATTGATCGCGCCACCACCGATATAAAGAACAGGTCGCTTAGAAGCAACAATCGCTTCAATCGCTTTTTTGATTTGTCTAGGATTGCCTTTATAAGTGGGGCGATAGGTTTGCATTTTGATTTCATCAGGATATTCAAAATGACCCATTTGTGCGGTGACATCTTTAGGAATATCTACATGCACAGGACCTGGTCTTCCACTTCTTGCGATATAAAAAGCCTCTTTAAGGATGCGTGGCAAATCTTTAACATCTTTAACGAGATAGTTATGTTTAACACAAGGACGGCTAATACCCACAGCATCAATCTCTTGAAAAGCGTCCGTTCCAATCATACTGATAGGAACTTGTCCACTAATAACAACCATAGGAATAGAATCCATATAAGCAGTAGCAAGTCCTGTGACAGCATTAGTAAATCCAGGGCCACTCGTTACAAAAGCAACACCTACTTCTCCACTAGCCCTCGCAAATCCATCGGCTGCGTGAACAGCAGCTTGTTCGTGCCTTGTCAATATATGTCTAAAATAATTTTGTTTATAAACTTCATCATAAACATTCATAATCGCACCACCAGGATAGCCAAAGACGACACTGACATTCTCCTTGTGTAGGGCTTCAATCACCATTTGGGAACCGCTTAACTCCATGACTTCTCCTTTGCAATTTTAAAAAAGTGGGTTATTATAGCAAATAAATATTAAAGATGGCAGGAGGCGTCACAAAAGCGTGTTACAATTTGAAATAGCTACACCTTCTCTAAGTCCATCATCAATCACAACGCAGTTTTCAAACCCAAGCTTGAGCATTAAAGTTTGCACAATGAGTATACCAACGATGATTAAATCTCTTCGATTGCTTCCCATATATCTTTCCGCATTTTTCTCACTTAAAGCCATAATTCGTTCAAAGGCTTCATTAAAATCGTTTACATGTAAGGTTTTTCCGTTGATTTTATCTGCGTCATAATGCGCATAATCAAGACCTTGTAAAAAAGCACAAACAGTTGTTGGTGTGCCCGCTGTTGCGATTAATTGTCCATAATGTCTTGGAATATCTCTTTTGGAAGCAATAAAGGGTTCAATTGAATCTATAATTTGGACGATTTTTTCGCGAATATTGTCTTGATATTTTTCCGCAATATTGATAATACCAAAGGGAAAGCTTTGGCTTTCTTTTTTTCCTTCTTTACAAAAAGTCAGCTCCGTTGAACCACCACCTAAATCAAATAAAACATAAGTATGCTCAACAAACCCCTCTCTTCTCAATGCATTTTCAA
>JAQWCT010000067.1 GCA_028705785.1 Sulfurospirillaceae bacterium
CATATCAATCCTTTACCGATGATTTCGTTGTATAGATGAAAATATAACGAAATTTACGCTAAAACTCAATAGCAAGCTGATTAAATAATCAGCAATGTTAATATTAGACCCCTAAAATGACACTAGATGCTTTGAAAAAGGCATAAGTTGCCTGCCCATTTTCAAGTCCAAGTTCTTTACATGTATCGTTTGTAATCGTTGCCGTAATCGTGCTTTTACTCTCTAATTCAAGGGTGACTTCTGTATGCGTAGTTCCAGAAACTAGGTGGATGATGTTGCCTTGTAAGATATTTTCATATACTTTTTCATCAGGTTTTTCTTTAGCAATCATGACTGAGCTTGCCTTGATAATAGCGATAGCTTTATTGTGAATACTAATGCCTAGTTCATCAAAACTAGGAAGAGTAATAGATAAAAATAGTTTATCAGTACCCTTAATGGTAAGCTCAATAGCAACGCTAACAGCGTCAGCTCTGATAGAAGAGATAGTTCCGATGAGTTGGTTTCGAGCGCTGAGTTTAAGAGGAATTCTATCAAGAATGGAAATCATCGCTTCCATAGTGTCATAGTCTTTAGAAAAAAGGTCCAAAAATTGTTGATGCTTATCTTCAATGATATGAAAAGTTTTGATAACTTCTTCACCTTTAAGCGTTAAAGAAGTCCCACCACCTCCTTTTCCACCACTAACGCGTTCAACTAAGGGAACATCAGAGAGATTATTCATTGCATCCACAGCGTCCCAAGCAGCTTTGTAACTCATTTTCATCGCTTTTGCTGCGGCATGGATGGAACCGGTTGCGCGAATATTTTCTAACAGTGAAATGCGTCCTCTTCCTAGAAAGTTTTTATCACTTTTAGTCATCCATAATCTAGCTTCTAACATCCCATAACCTTTTTTAATTGTTTAAGTGAAGTATAACGAAATAGTGCAAGAGCGTCAAATATCTTTAGGATAAAGCGTTGTATTTTAATTTATATTACGATATGCTTTTTGCATCAATCGAAGGTTAGTCTATCATTTTATGATTTGAGTCATGGAAAAGTAATGGAATCAAAGGAGTGTGCTATGCAAGGAATGGACTATATAATGGTTTCTCTTTTAGTTTTTCTTTATACATCAATTTTTGTCACCTTAAAACACATTGTTGTATTAAGTGAAAAAATAGAAAAAGAGTACTGTGATGCTATTTTTTCTACTATAAGTCAAAAATAAATGCCTTAAGTATATGCTTAAGGCATTTTACAGATATATAGTATTAAAGGGAAAAATAGGTTTTCATGTCTTCGTCGCTAAGCTTTACGCCGAAGAAGAGTTGATAAAACGCTCTCACTTTTTCTTGAATGTTGTAAGGGTAACGGGTAGGATAAAGTTTACTCGCAATCCAATGAGCCCCAATAATGCGCATAAATGATGGTGGTCTATCGGTCCAGTTAAAAGGTGATTTTGGTATCAGGTAGACTCTTTTATTTTGAGTTGCCCTTAGCATTGCCCATTTTTTATCCGTAAACATACTTTTATAAAATGCTGGATCTTGAACGATGATAACATCAGGATCATAGTTTAGGACTTGTTCAAAGCTCACTTCTTGTAGTCCTAAAATGCTATTTTGGACACATTTATGGACTAAATTTCCTCCGCCAAGCGCTAAAGGTTCAGAGTGAAATGAGATATCACATTCTGTTTGCAGTCCAAAATTACCCTCCGCATAATAGACTTTGGTTCGCTCCTGTTCGGGAACACTCGCCACAAATTTTTTCAGCTCATCTAAATAGCTTTGTGCCATATTGGCTAATTGATTGGCGCGCTCTTCTTTGTGCATGACTTTGCCAAGATAACGAAAGACTTCAGGGTAGTTGCGTGAATCATCAATGTTGACTTTGAGTGCAGGAATGGAAATTCGTGCTAAATCTTTAGCTGTTTTTTCATTCAAAAGTGGCGTATCCCATGTGACAATGACTTGTGGTTTAGCATTTAAAATGGCTTCTAAATTGGGAATATTATTGCCATGCCATCCTCCCAATATAGGAAGGCTCATAAAATGTTTGCTTAGAAACTTATCGCCATCACTATTGTCTTTATTGGTTTGTGGAAAATTCACACCCACTAGAGGCGCATCATCAATGACATAAAGCATAAAAGTGATAGGTGGCGCTGAACCATAGATACGATTTATCTGCTCTGGAAGCACGATAGGTTTATCGTTAATATCTAAAAAGCTTCGACTCTCTATCGCAAAAAGCGAGCTAAGAGCCAGTAAAAATAAGACCAAATAACGCATAAGAACTCCTTTAGGATTGTTTACATGTAAGGATATTTAAGCATCAAAATAGGATTGAATGCTCTCATAAGGATAGCGTTTTACCATTTCCATACTGGTTCGTCTATTGATGAGACGAATGGAAAGTGCCTCAACCCAATCCCAAATTTCTGGTAAAAATTCTTTGGGCACAAGGGTTTGTTTCAATGCTTTGCGAAAGCACATAAGCCATATATCCCGACCCGTTTCCGTTACTTCAAAAGGGAAGTGGCGGTCTCTCAACCTTGGATGTCCCTCTTTTGAAGTATAAAGATCTTCTCCTCCTAACATTTGTACAAAAAAATCTTCTATCTTTTGGGTAGCAACTTCAAAAGTGGCATCATCTTCTGGATAGAGGTGACCAATTTTACTGGTGCGTATAAGAACATGGTGAGCTTTAACCACCTCACGGATTTTTGCTTCCCCTAGCGCAAGATAGGTTTTGTTGGACGGAAAAAAGAGTTCGGGATAGATCATATCTATCTTGGGGTGAGCTCTTCTAGGATTTTCATCTGTTTTTGGAAATGGGGCGTTGGTGTCACATTCGCTAAAAAGCTGAACTTTAACACCATCAATCATGACGGGCATATTTTCTCCTTGGTTGATTTCATATAATTTCATTATATAAATAAAAACATAATGCTATCGAAAAAAAAATCAGATTACAAGTCTAAATATTTGTTTATTTTAAAAGAAATAATGTCATTAATCTTTAAAATAGTGTAGAAAACTATCAATAAATACTATTTTGGAGATATATTTCAAAAATAATGATTATTTTTTAGTCATAGAGATGAATATAATTGCCTATATTGAGTATATAATTCATCGTTGTATTTATAGTTATATTACGATATAATGCGCCCGTTTGTTGTTGTCAGCTCTTTTCGCTCAGTCGTTATTGATACTAAGTAGATACCGATTGAGCGGAAATGGTTTTTATTTTATGAGGGAGAAGCGATGCTCAGTGAAAAGCTTTTATCATTTGCACTTTTGGGAATCGACCCTGTACTTTGGGTATTGGTCGCCATGAGTATAATCGCTGTAGGTGTTATGATAGAGCGTGCTTTAGCATTTCATCAGATTCAAAAAAATTATAAAGATGTAGACTATTACACTTTACGATTAAACCTTGAAGCACATCTAGGTATCTTAGCCACTTTTGGTAATAATGCACCATTTATAGGACTTTTTGGGACTGTTTTGGGGATTATCCAAGCATTTCATACGATTGGCGCCTCCAACGCTTTTGATGTTCAACCTATTATGCAAGGTATATCTGAAGCGTTGATTGCTACGGCAACAGGTTTGTTTGTTGCCATTCCTTGTGTGATTGCTTATAACTATTTTAGTCGATATGTCAAAGTCATTTTAACTCAGAAAGAGGCACAACTCGATGAGGCGTGAACCTGTGTATGAGAGCGAAATTGCTGAGATCAATATGACGCCTTTTGTGGACATTGTTTTGGTGATTTTGGTAATTTTTATGGTGACTGCTACTTTTGTCACACAAGGTAAAATTCCCCTTAATCTACCACAAGCCACCAGCGCTGAAAATCGTAAAGATGACCAAAAACCCATCACACTCTCTTTGGGTGAAACTGGCGAGCTTTATTATGATGATGTGGCACTCTCTTTAGATGATTTGGATGTAAAAATCGCACAAGTGAGTGGGAGTGAGCCTCATATCGTCATTCGTAGTGATGCCAAAACACCGTTTGAATATGTGGTCAAAGTGATTGATATTTGTAAAAAACATCGCATTAGTACCTTTGCTATTCAAACCAAGATGCGCTCATGAAACCGTTACATGTAACGATTGCAACAACAGGAAGTCTCCTTTTACATGTACTGATTGCGTATGCACTTTTTATGGGAAGTGTGGTTTCTTTAAAACCTGCTTTGCAAGAGTTTATCGTTACCAATGTGACGCTTTTAGAAGAACCACTACCGATAGTAAAACCTGAAGTTACACCCCCACAACTTCCTCAAAAAGTTGAGCCTATGGTCGAACCTAAACCTCACAAAAGTATCCAAAAAGTTGTTGCAAAACCAGAGCCTATCAAGGAACCCATTGCCATAGAATCTTCCATGAGTGAACCTATCATAGAGACACCCGTGACAAAGCAAGAAATTTCTCAAAATCAAGCACATTCCCCCGCTCCCGTTGCACGCCAAAGTGATGATGTCCTCTTGTTATATCTCTCCCATGTAAGGCATAAAATCCAAGAGAGCCTTCGTTATCCTGCCATGGCAAAAAAGATGGGTTTGGAGGGTGAGGCTGTGGTACAGTTTCTCATTCATTCTAATGGCATGGTTCATGCCTCTTCACTCAAGATCGAAAAGTCTAGTGGTAAAGCTATCTTAGATCGTCATGCGATGGACGCTGTTATGGAGGCGTTGCCCTTTGAATTGCCACCAAAAGAAGAATTAGAGATCGCCATACCTGTTGTTTTTAAGCTTAAATCGTAAGGAAAATTTATGTGTCAAGGTCGCCATTTTATCCAAAAAATTACTGCTCCAAAAGAGGCAGAAAATTTCAAATGGAGTCATTTTAATCCTAAGTCGCCCATGCCTCCCATCCTTTTTCCCTCTCCTGAATTTTTAGGAAAAGTAGGGGTGAGTGCCATCGCAGAAATCGTCTTGCACCATCATCGTTTATTGCAAAAAAGCAGCATTTCGCATCTGTATCCTACGGATGAGGAACATTTTTTAGAGGGTGTTTCTAAAGCGAGTCATTTTCTCATTGAAGTACTAGGAGGTGAGAAAGTGTATACCTTTAGCTATGGCCCTCCTGCTCTTTGTCGGACACATGCTCCCTTTAGCATTGATGATGAAGCAAGGGAAGTGTGGCTTATGATGTACAAACAAACTTTTCACGACCTCCATCTCCCCAAAGCGCTTATCGAGGAGTTTTGGAACTGGCTAGAACCTCTTTCTATGCGCATGGTCAATCGTAAAAGCGCAACAACACATCTTAAACGCTTTTTATATGAAGATATGAAAGCAGAGTTTGGCATCCGATGAAATGGGGAATATTTTGTCTTTTTGAGCGCTTTAATGAAGACGCTTGTGATGCGATTGAAAATCAACTCAAATTGATCGAGCTTGTAGATGCTATGCGGTTTGATGAGGTTTGGGTAGGGGAACATCACTTTAATGATTTTAGTATTTGCCCCTCTCCCGCACTACTTTTAGCGTATGCTAGTGCGAGAACTAAATATGTAAGATTGGGATGTGCAGGTTTCTTAGCCCCTTTTTACGATGCGATTCGCTTAGCCGAAGAGGTAGCCACTCTTGACATTTTAAGTGGTGGTCGAATGAATTTGGGTTTTGCTAAAGGTGCTTTTGCACCCGATTCTAAGCATTTTAATGTCACAGTCGAAAATCTTCGCCCGATGATGTTTGAGTGTGCACAAGCCGTCACACAACTCTTACATGTAAAGGATAAGCCTGTTAGTTTTCAAGGTGAGTCTATCAACTTTTCAGAAGTGGATATCGAGCCAAAACCGATTCAAGGCAAAATACCAACTTACATTGCCACTTTCGCATCTGATGAAACGATAGCTTTTGCTGCCCAAAGAGGTTTGGGGCTGATGCTTTCGCAAGGGGTTGATTTAGACGAGTGTGTGAGGGTGAGTCAAGCATATGAAGCCATTTCAGGATTTGCACCGAACATCGTGTTATTGAGGACTTTTTATGTCGCCCCTAGTATTGAAGAGGCGGAAAATAAAGCGCGCCCTGCGATTGACCATTTTGCTAAGTCGATGCGTGCAGCTTCTTCTTTTAACAAATCACCCCACTTTAACAGAAGTCAATACGAAAAGCTTATTGCTGAGCGAAACACCTTTTTTGATGGGCAGAAATTTTTCGACTGTGGCATCATTGGCGATGCACAAGCATGTATAGAAAAAATCAAAGCCATTCAAGCTAAATTAGCGCATGTCACGATAACGCTCAAACCGCTTGGGGTTGATCTGCTTGAGAATGTGACACTTTTGCGTACCTTTAATGAAAAAGTGCGCCAATTTTGCGAAGTAACAAAGGAATTGGTATGAAAAAAATCGTTTTAGTACTTTTGGGGTTACTCGTAAGTTTGAGTGCTCGTGAAATCGTCGATATGGGAGGCAAAAAAGTTGCAATCCCTGATGTCATTACCAAAGTGTTTGGCACATCGCCACCTTCAACCTATATGATCTATACGATTGATGCTTCTTTAATCGTAGGGCTTAATTTCAACCATGCCCGTGGCAACAACGAATCTTCCAATATGCTTGATCCTCGTTTTATGGCACTTCCCGTTGTGGGAGGTCTTCAAGGAGGAGGGAACAGCATGAACCGCGAAACCTTGCTTTCCTTGCACCCTGATGTGGTCTTTTTATGGAACAATGATGCTTCGAGTCAACTAGCGCAGTACCTCTTTGAGAGCAGTAAAATCCCAAGTATCAATGTGGATTTAGAGAGCGTTGAGAGCCTGCCCAAAGCATACCTTTTCTTTGGAGAGGTTCTAAACAGAGAGCCTCGTGCAAAAGTACTCTCAGACTATGCCAGTGCCGCACTGGAAAAAACCAAAGCAATTGTTCAAAACAATGCCACAAAACACCCTGTTGTCTACTACGCTGAGGGTACAGATGGGCTTTCCACCGAATGTGACCAGTCATTTCACTACGAAGCGATTAAATTTACAGGCGGCATCAATCCGCATCTCTGCTCGACCAAAAGCGGACTTGGGATGGAAAAAGTCTCCTTAGAGCAGGTCATTTTGTACAATCCTGACATCATCGTAGCGCAAGAGAGAGAATTTTTTAAGAATATCAAAAGTGATGCGAGATGGAATTCTATCAAAGCGGTCAAAGAGGGCAAAATCTTTCTCGTACCCAAAGTGCCGTTTAACTGGATTGATAGACCTCCGTCTTTCATGAGGCTTTTGGGTGTTAGGTGGTTGACGCATATCTTTTACAATACACCCAATTCGGAGCAGTTTGCGCAAGAGATGCGTGAATTTTATAAACTCTTTTTGAACATTGATTTAGCCGATGAGCAGATCCATCACATCTCGGGCGTGCTATGAAAAACTCGTTTCTTTTTGGCATGATGATCGCTTTACTTGGGGCAAGTTTACTGATTTCCCTTGCGCTTGGTCGCTATGAGATTGACCTTAGTACGCTTACACAACTGCTGTTATGGAAACTTTTGAACATCGGCACGGCTCCCAAAGAGGTGATGTTACTGTCTAACATTGTCTTTGATATTCGCTTACCACGCATTTTAGCGGTTATATTAGTGGGTGCTGCACTTTCTGTCTCTGGTGGGGCCTTTCAAGCGATGTTTGTCAATCCTTTGGTATCTCCTGGTATTTTAGGTGTGCTTGCAGGCGCTTCCTTTGGTGCAGCACTTGGCATTATGGTCTCCAATAGCTGGTTTGGCGTTCAACTCTTTTCGTTTGCTTTTGGGTTTGTAGCGGTTTTGGTAGCTCTTGGCGTGGCAAAGATTTACGGTAGAAGTGGTTCACAGACGATACTTTTAGTGTTGGGTGGTGTTATCTCTAGCTCACTTTTCTCCGCACTTCTCTCTGTTGTGAAATATGTTGCAGATCCTTACAATAAACTTCCAACCATTGTTTATTGGTTGATGGGATCTTTCAGTGCGGTTGATATGAAAACACTCTCAAGTGTTGCAATGCCTCTGATTTTTAGCACCATCATGTTGTCTTTGATGGGAAAATACCTCAATGTTTTAAGCCTTGGGGATGATGATGCTAAAGCTTTGGGTGTGCGGGTAACATGGGTACGCAACAGTGCGATTTTACTTGCTACTTTGCTTAGCACTCTAACCGTTGTTGTGGCTGGAATGATCGGCTGGGTAGGACTTATCATTCCTCATATTGCGCGCTTTTTGGTTGGGGCAGATAACCGCGTTTTGCTTCCGATGTGCGCGCTTTTGGGGGCGACATTTCTCATCATCGTCGATACTTTGTGCCGTACATCGATGAGCGTGGAGATTCCCATCGGGATTGCGACTTCACTGATTGGCATTCCCATCTTTGTCTTTGCGCTTCGCAATGCGAAAAAAGGATTTGCATGAGTTTTTACAGCGCCAAAAATCTCCACTTTTCCTACAACAGCACGCCGATTTTGAAAGGAGTGGATCTTCACATTGATGAGGGCTCTATCGTTTCACTTCTAGGTCCCAATGGCACGGGAAAAAGTACGCTGATGAAACTTTTTTTAGGACTTTTAAGCCCCAAAAGCGGTGAAGTGCTCTTAAAAGGCAAAGCATTACAGAGCTATTCGATTAAAGAGAGGGCTTTACATGTAAGCTATGTTCCGCAAAGTACGCAAGTCGCGTTTGCGTTTTGTGCACTTGACATTGTCGTTATGGGGCGCATTGCTTTTGAGTCATGGTTTCAAAAACCAAGCAAAACAGACAGAGACTTAGCGCGTGCGGCGATGGAGCGACTGGGCATTTTGCATCTGGAGAAACGCACCTTTCAAACGCTGAGTGGTGGCGAAAAGCAGTTGGTGTTAATCGCTCGTTCTTTAGCGCAAGGAGCAAAAATCTTGGTGATGGATGAACCCGTTTCGGGGCTGGATTATGGCAATCAACTACGCCTTTTGGAGACGATCATGAAGCTCTCCAAAGAGGGTTACACTTTTTTAAAATCAACGCATTTTCCCGAACATGCGCTCATGCTAGGCGGTTACACCTATGCGCTGAAAAACGGGCATATCTTAGCGCATGGGCTTACATGTAAAACGATTACGCAAGAGCTTATTAACGAGCTTTACCACACAAATATCGAGCTTAAACAGACGGTTTGCGGCTATCCTGTCTGCATTCCATCGTTTGCTCAACATACCAATTAAAGGAGAAAAAATGAAATACAAAGTTGGCTTGGCGCTCTCGTTGATTACCGCATCTGTGTTGATGGGTGAGACATTTGAGTTAGGAAAAATTGAGGTGAGTGATACTAAGGAGATTGGGCAATCTTCCTCTACTACAGTGTTAGATTCACAAACGATGCAAGATTTGGAGCGCACAACGGTGGTTGATGCTTTGAACTCACTCCCTGGCATTAATATACAAAATGGTGGTGGCAGAAATGAACAGATGGTGATGGTTCGAGGGTTTGATGTTAAACACGCACCTCTTTTTATCGATGGTATTCCTATCTCTGTGCCATATGATGGCTATGTGGATTTTAGCCGTTTTACGACTTATGATTTATCGCAAATAGAGGTGAGTAAAGGCCTAACTTCTGTATTACTTGGCCCTAATACTTTCTCTGGTGCTATCAATATGGTCACCAAAAAACCAACCAAAGCGTTTGAGGGTGAAGTGGGTGTGGGAGCATTTAGTGGCAATGGCACAAATGGATATATCACCGCAGGTACGAATCAAGGCAGTTATTATGGCATTGTTTCACTTTCTGGGTCGAGCAAGGATAGTTATCCCCTTTCTGATGATTTCCCGAGTAATATCAAATATGAAAAAGGCGGTAGTCGCAATAATTCTTCTTCAAAAGATAATAAAATCAATCTAAAAGTAGGGTACACGCCAAATGCTACGGATGAATACTCTTTAAATTACATCAAACAACACGCAACCAAAGATGTTCCTACTTTTGCAGGTGTCATTGATGGTGTTATTATTCAAGATAATACCACGGGTAAACCAGGAGGCACGGTACACTTTTGGAAGTGGGATTACTGGGATAAAGAGAGTGTTTACTTCCTTTCTAAAACGGATTTTGATACATGGTATATCAAGACAAGACTTTATTACGATCAATTTCAAAATAAGCTAGATATGTATACCAACACTTCCTATACCACACTTGCAAGTGCATCAACCCCTTATGATGATAATACCAAAGGTGCTTCAATCGAAACAGGTATTAAACTCTTCGATACAGATAGCTTGAAATTTGCGTTACATCATAAAATTGATACCCATAAAGAGCTTTCAACACCATCTTTTGAGATGCAAGATGAGATTTCTTCGTTTGGCGCTGAATATAAAAAAGCACTTACAGGAAGTACAACTTTAATATTAGGTGCGAGTTATGATTGGGAAGAGGCGCAAAAGGCACCTAATACTAATTATGGTGTAAGCGGGGTAACTTATACTCAAGGGGCTGCTAGCGACGCTGGTGGTACTGTAATATCAAGTTACACAACACAGAAAAACTTTGAATTAGGTGAAGCCAGCACGCTCAATCCAATGATCAAACTTGAAACAAAAGTTGATGAAAGCGCTTCTGTGTATGGGGGTATTTCAAAGAAAAGCCGAATTCCTTCCATTAAAGATCGCTATTCCTATAAATTGGGTGCTTATATCCCTAATCCTGATTTAGAAGAGGAGAGCATTGTTAACTATGAAATTGGCGGTACGAAATCATTTGAGTTTGTGACTTTTAAAGCGGCACTCTTTTATGCAGACATTGAAGACTATATCCAAAATGCGTATGTGCCTATTTGGTATAACAAAGGAACAACACACACAAGGCAACAACAGCTTCAAAACATTGGCGAAGTAAGTGAAAAAGGGTTTGAACTTGAAGCGTCATTTATGCTCTCCGATAGCCTCTCGTTTGATGGTAGTTACACCCGTCTTGATATGCAAAATGAGAGCGATAGCAATGTTAAAATCACCGATGTGCCAAAGCATAAATTTTTTGCTTCCACCAAATATGAGTTCAATAAATCACTGGCGTGGATACTCTCCTTTGAATACGATTCAGAGCGTTTAACAAGCTATGTGCTCTCCAACAGCAGTGTTTAT
>JAQWCT010000273.1 GCA_028705785.1 Sulfurospirillaceae bacterium
GTCCATATTCGCTAATTTTTGTTCTTCTTTGACCATGCTGTCCTGGTGCATATGGACGCTTGTCTAACGCACTTTTACCAGCAAGTCTTCGCTCACCCTTAAGGGCTAAGCTGACACCAAGTCTTCTCTCGAGCTTTTCGACTGGTCCTCTATATCTCGCCATCTTTTCTCCTAATCTATTGCATAAACGAAAAAATTATTTTGCTTTTTAAATTGTGAAATTCCTAAATAGAATTAAACTCTTCGTCTTTTTGGAGGTCTACAGCCATTGTGAGGAAGTGGTGTAATATCTTTTAAGAAAGATACTTTAATACCATCTGTTGACCCTGCACTTTTTACTGCTGTTTCACGACCACTTCCTGGTCCTTGAACTTTAATACCGACTTCTTTGAGACCATGCTCTTTCGCTTTGTTCAATGCATCTTCTACGGCTTGTTGTGCTGCATAAGGAGTAGATTTTTTACTACCCTTAAAGCCCAAACTTCCTGCACTGCTCCAAGCTATAACATTTCCCATCTCATCAGTAACAGTTACGACAGTGTTATTAAATGTTGCAGAGATATAGATAATACCTTTTGCAATATTTTTTCTAACAACCTTTTTGCGTACTACTTTTCTTTTTGCCATCTGGTTCCCTTTGAGACTTCGTTATTTAGCTTTTGCGCCAACGGTTCGTTTTTTACCTTTTCGGGTACGCGCATTTGTTTTTGTTTTTTGTCCACGAACTGGTAAGCCTTTTCTGTGTCTAAGACCTCTATAACTTCCCATATCCATCAATGCTTTAATATCCATAGCCACTTTTTTGCGAAGATCACCTTCGACTTCGTATCCAGCTTGAAGCTCTTTACGAATCGCAGCGATGTCATCTTCAGTTAACTCATGAATTCTTTTATCAAACGAAATTCCAGTAGCTGTTAAAATAGCTCTAGAACTTGTTAAACCTACACCGTAGATGTATGTTAAACCATACTCTACTCTCTTTTTCATTGGAAGGTCTACACCTGCAATCCTTGCCATGCTTATCCTTGTCTCTGTTTGTGTTTTGGATTTACGCAAATGACTCTAACGATACCTTTTCGTTTGATCACCTTGCACTTATCGCACATCTTCTTTACAGAAGGTCGTACTTTCATTGTGACTCCTGAACTTTTTTTCCACTGAAATCTTAGTTAAACTGTCACAGGTTTGACGATGTTTGTCAAACCAACAATCGAAAAAACAGTGGTCTTTTTCCGATTCTTCTTCACACAGCTTTACAAAAGGGGCAAATTATACATAAATTAAGCTAATAATTTACTTATATCTATAAGTTATGCGACCTTTGTCTAAACTATAAGGCGTTAACTCGACTTTCACCAAGTCGCCCGGCATTATTTTAATATAATGCATCCTCATCTTACCAGCAATGTGACATAAAATCACATGACTGTTTTGCACTTCAACTTTGAAAGTTGCGTTAGGGAGTGCTTCAATCACCTTACCATCTATCTCTATAACATCATCTTTTGCCATTCAACCTCCTACAATTTTGATAAAATCTCTGCTCTGCCATCAATGATTGCAACGGTGTGCTCATAATGACTTCCTCTTAATCCATCTGCTGAAACAACAGCCCATTTATCTTCCAAAATTTTTGCTGTTCCATCTCTATGACAAATCATAGGTTCAATACAAAAAACCATTCCTTCCTTAATCTTTGGTCCACTTTTAGGATTTAAACCTTCAAGGTAATTTGGGATTTCAGGTTCTTCATGGGGTTTTCTACCAATACCATGTCCACAAAAACTGCGCAGTGGCACATAACCACGACCTAGAATAAACTTCTCTATTTCATGACTCAGTTCTTTAAAACGCATCTCAGGGCGAATCACATCAATAGCAAAATAAAGTGCATCTTTTGCACACGCAATTAATGCCTCATCGCTTTTAGATATTTCTCCAATACCTATGGTTACAGCCGAGTCACCATACCAACCATCCACTTCCGTACCGATATCAAGCCCAACAATATCACCCTCTTTAAGGCAATAATCAGTAGGAATGCCATGAATAATCACTTCGTTAACAGAAGTACACACTCCTGAGGGAAAACCATAGAGTCCTTTAAAAGCAGGCCGTGCACCAAGACTATAAATGTAAGACTCACCCATGGCATTGAGTTCTTTTAAACTCATACCTGGGTGAACCTTACATGTAAGATATTCTAGTGTTTGGGCTACAATTTTATTCGCAACAGATAGTTTTGCTATCTCAGAAGCTTTTCGAATTGCAATGGCCATAAAACTAAAGTCCTACCGCACTCAGTGTTTCGTATTTGTTCATGTACATTTGTGCTTCAATTTTGCGCATTGTATCAAGGGCTACTTGCACAACAATCAAAACTGCCGTTCCACCAAAGTAAAACGGAACACCCATAAACTTGACCAAAACCCATGGAAGGGTTGAAATTAAACCTAAATAGATAGAACCCCATAAAGTTAGTCTACCTGCTACTCCATTTAAAAACAATGCCGTACTCTCGCCTGGTCTAACACCAGGGATAAAACCGCCTTGTTTCTTGAGATTTTCTGAGATATCTTTCGCATTAAAAACAATGGATGCATAAAAATAGGCAAAGAAAATGACAAATAAGAAAGTAAGAACATTAAAGACATAACT
>JAQWCT010000068.1 GCA_028705785.1 Sulfurospirillaceae bacterium
TTAAGCACGATACATTCGTTTTGGGCAATGGTGAGATTAATATCGTCTAAAGCGACAAATTCATTTTTCCCTCCGACATCAAAAATCTTTGATAGCTTAGTGATGGTAATCATTTCATAACCTCCGTAGGATCGATGGTGGAGAGTTTCCAAGCAGGCAGTAAAACACTCGCCATAAAGGGTACCACGCTAAGTAACAATAGGATGATAATATCTGACATTGAAAAAGAGGGTATAAAATGTGTTTGGATAAGTGAAGCATCACTGCCTAGAAAGATATTTTTTAACAGTGGCGCATTGGCTTTAAAAACAAAAAGGTAGGAACATACAAGTGCAAGGATGAAAGCACTTAAAGCAATAAAGAGATTTTGAATAAGTTTAAACTTGATAATATCCGAAATTCTCCAGCCAATAGCACGCAAAATACCAATTTCTCTCTTCTCATGGGCAAAAGAAAAAATAGTTTTTTGATACAGTAAAATCATAAAAGAGACGATGGAAGTAAGAAATAACGCTAAAAAAAGCCCACTTTTGTAGTCGTAAAGATTAAATGCTGTTGCTTTGCTTTCTTCTTTGGTGGTAATTTTAGAATTAGGGAAGAGGGTACGGATTTGTGCAACGATGTTGGGAACTTCTGTTTCATTGGGGACATCTACAAAAAAATCACTGTATTCAAACTTTTCCATGCCCAAAAGTTGCCTTGCTAAGTTGGCATCGCAGAGGATAACGCTGTGTGAGAGCAATGCAAAGTCTTTATCATCAAGGGAAATAACCTTTACATGTAAGGATTCTCCACCGTAACTAAAAAGGGTTAAAGACTCTTTGTAGGAAAATTTTTCAAGTATACTTTGGGTGCCACTGCCTATAAAAATAGTATCTTCGTTGGCTTGTGCTATTTTTTGTTTAGAAAGAGCGTTGATAGCGGTGTTAAAATTGGGTGCAAAAAAGTCTAACCCAATAATGGTAAAGTAAGTTTTAGACTGTTCAAAATAGTATTTTCCACTGACTCTTGGGATAATACGCGTGATACCTTTGATATTTTTAAGCGCTTCAATATAATAATCATCAACGGTACTTTTAGTCCCGCCTCGATAGTTTTCGACCAATATTTGAGGTTCGTTCTCGATGATTTGTAAACTGATGGCTTTGAGGCTTGTGCTGATAAATAAAACACTACATATTAAAAAAACAAGGATAAAAAAGAGCATAAATGGCGCTATATGCTTTGATTTGTGGGTGTAAAGACAAAGTGCGGCAAAACGGTAAAAAGGGCTATTCATTCTTTTTCCTGTAAACAAAATCATTCTTTTGAATTTGGAGCGTATAAAGCTGTGAGAGTTTAGCAAAATCATCTAATGTTTGTTCTTTATGCGAGGTCATTTGGGTGTCGATGAGCATCCAGACAAGTCCTAAGAGTAAGGAAAAGGAGAAAAATAACATGGATTTCATCGGTCTAAGTCCCAGACAATATCAAGGGTTAAGGCGTCAAATCGATAGATTTTTTTACCATTGTGCGAAGTGCTAAACGACCTTGCATCCTTTTCACTTTTGAAAGGAATCAATTCATGTCCCATAGGCCCATAAATATTAGAACCAACCACAAAAAAAGCATCTTTGGCTTCTATCTTTTCAAGCGTATAATAATCACTCACCAAGACTGAGCTAAAATCTTCTTTGGCGTGATTGTGATGGTACTTTTGGGGTTCAAAATAGAACTTCATCATATCTTTTACGCCATCAAAGTAGTGATTATGTCCCTCTTTCACCACAATATGTGCTGCCCATTTGGGGTATTTTGCTACAAACATACCACACACTGGACATTTACTGTCTGTAGGCACTTCAATTTTGGAAAGATTTTGAGTTTGTTGTATCATCTCTTTGTTGGCAAGATAAAACAAGAGAGCATTTTCGTCATCTTTATTCATTTTGGGACATTTTTGCCTATCATTGTGACAGAGCATTTCTAATATCTTTTGACCTCTAGTAGCATCTTTCTCATCTCTTGCTTGTAAGATTGGATTATCATGCTCCAAATCTTTTTGAGCGACAAATAGTGCAAAATCAAAATCTCGAATAGCCCCACCATAGTGTTGGGCAAATTGTTTCGCCTCATCCTTATTGCTAAAGGCAAAAATAGGATATTTGGAACATGATGATTTTTGTTTAGCATTGATAACAAAGAAAGCATCGGAGGGATTGATTTTTTCCCCCGTATAAAAATCACTGACAAACAAAGTATCAATGATAGAGGGATTAAGCGTATAGGCTCTTGCAATGTACGCGAGGCAAGGATAGATTTTAATCTCATTTGAAGGTAGCGAGGTTCCAACAACCAGACTACCTCCAAAAAGAGTTTGAAAAATAATAAATATTAAAACGAGTTGCTTCAAGGATTACTTCAATAATTTTCCATAACTTTTTTCAAAATTATCAAGTTTAACATCCCAATAATATAAAGTTATCGCTTGGAGTTGCATATCCGTTAAATCAGCTTTACATGCACCAGAGTCTTTAATGGCTTGTTTTGTTTCACCCATGTTATGCGCATGGATTTTCATCACTTTTGTTTCATCACAAAATTTGCTCATAGCATCTTTTCCCATAGCATAAACACCATCATCTCTTTTAGCTTTCATCATTTTCATATCGTTAGTGAAATCTTTGAGTGCAATATCGTAAGCCTCATCAAATGTTGTTATTTTACCACCATTTTGTGCCATAAATGCTTCAGCCCCAGCCTTAGTTGCAAAAGCATACTTGCTATTGCCTGTCATTGTGCCTTTAATCTTACTTCCTACAACATAAAAAGCTTTTTTAGCATCAACCATTTTAAGGCTATCAACATCCGTAACCAGTATCTGTGCAATTTTCTCTTTTTTATCTCTTAAAAAGCCCATTTCACTCTCATCAACCAAGCAGTGAATGGAACAAAATTGTCTTGAAGTACCATCTTTGAAAGTAACCGCATGGGATGTCTTATAATACTTAGGCAAGTGCATTCCACAATTAGGACAGTACTCTTTAGCATTTCCTTTTTGAAGCAAAGTTGCTTTGTCTGCCTCAACACTTTGAAACATCATATCCGCAGCCATCAAAGACCCCATAAAAGCAAGTAATAGCAATAACTTTTTCATTCATTCTCCTCTTTCAAAATTGCTTAATTGTACAAAAGGCGTGTTAATTTTGTGTTAAATTAGGAACGAGCTCTTCCATTAAGAAGATTGATTAGAGAATCTGAAATGCCCGCAAAATCTAAAACGCGTTTACCATTGTGTTTTTTAGCAAACTCTTCTGCCTCTTTTTGGCTTGAGAATGCAGGGAGGTCATCACCTGCTGGCCCTGTTTTGTTGGAGCCATAGACAAAATAAGCCTCTTGTGCTACTATTTTTTGGAGTGTATTAAAGTTGGTGACATGGATACGCATATCGTCATTACTTTTTACATTGTATTCAGGCCATTTACCTGGTTGAAAGTAAAACTCAAACATGGACTTTGGTGTCGAAAAGTAGATAGTTTCTCCACTGCGTACTTTTATGGACGCGACCCACTGTGGAGCATTATAAACTTTGATTTTACGAATCAAACATGATGATTCTTTAGTAAACTCCATTGTCGCACCTAGCAACATAACTGTTAACCCTAAAAGTAAAAATAACTTTTTCATTCCATTTCTCCTATACTAAATCTGTTTTTGAAAAGATACTAAATCCAAGCCACGCAAATCCTAAACCTAATATAATGGGATAAAAGATAGCAAAAAGCACAAATACGACTTGCGGAATATTATCTAAGATATAAAATGCCACAGGTCCCATAACGGTGAGTTCAGGGTCAAAGAGACTAATAGCCGCAACTCTAAAAATTTCCATAGGATTTAGCAAAGAGATACTGATGATAAGCTCTTCACTGAGGCGATTTTGCATCATAAGGCTAATAAGGGCAATGTCAATAAAGGCAAGTAAAAATATCCATACAAAAAAAGATAATCCCAGGGCAACTTCAGAAGATTTTACTACCGAAGAGATAAAAAAGGCAATGCCTAAAAAAGCGGAACTAAGTGAAAACAATAGTCCGCAATAGAGAAAAAGAATATCCCAAGGAATTTTGGCTCCTTTAAGGACGCCAATTACAAGGGCAAGTATCATTGCAAAAAAAACAGGTAAAAATACTGTAGCAAAACGACCGATGATTTTTCCCCAATAATATTGTTTAAGAGAGATAGGGAAAGAGAGCATATATTCTAAAATATGATTATCTCTGTCTCCTGAGATGGAGCGAACGGTTGTAATAAGGATGAAAATCGGTAAAATGACGATGGTCACTTGGATATACATCAAAAGAAGACGACTCAGTCCACTAAATCCCATCACTTGAGACTCAGTGACGCCTGCAATAAAAAAAAGTGCGATTAGCCCTCCAAAAACAAAAGAGTAGACTAAAAACCATCTAGCTCTTATGGATTCTCGAAGATCTAAATAGGCTATTAACGATAAATTTTTCATGTTATTTTCCTAGTAATTTTTTTCGTACTTGAGGATGCGTGAGATTTTCTCCTCGAAGCATTCTTAATCTCATCTCTTCAAACGAGATGCGCTCTTCGCTTTTTGTTTCATGCGCCCCAAAGCCATAATGCATAGGCGTCTCTTCAGTAATGGAGTAATAAGCACTAAAAGCGTCAATATAGCGTTTCCCTTTAGTGTCATAAATCCATAGTGTTAGTCCCTCAAGTGCTACTTTTTGATCTCTACACCACAAAATGGCACATCCAATATCATCAAAAAAATAGGTTTTTCCTTCTTTGGTGATGAGCTGTACACTGTGTTCAACACCTTGTAAAAGCATATTGCATTGAGGGTCTTTTACAGTATTTGGTTCAAAAGCTAAAGGTGTTTTTTCTAAATTGACTATGCCTATAGGGCTTGTGTGTATTTCTTGCCAATAAAATACAAGACCACCGAGTAAAGGAAGGATAAAGATGACCAGTACCAAAGTCCATAGTCTACTTTTCAAAGGCTACTTTCCTATCTCGATAACGCGTCGTTTGACTTCTTCAAAGCCTATAATTTCGAGTCCTGCTTTGATGCTTTGTGCGCTTTTGTGAGCCCCAAAACCATATGCCATAGGTGTAATGTTTTCAGTGTCATAAAAAGCTGTTTTTGCATCTATCCATTCACCACTTTGTGCATCATTAACCCACAAGATGGCTTCGTTTTCCCACGAGATTTTATCTTCCCTAAACCACAAAATTGCACAACCGATATCATCAAACAAGTATTTTCGACCCGTTTGTGGGTTGATGGCTTGTGCTGAGAATTTTCGCTCACTCAGCACCATTTTACATCGTTCACACATGTCGCGATCCCAATGTACTTTTTTGGGCTCAAGAGCAGCTTTATTGTCACAGCCTATGAGAAAAAGTCCTAATAAAGCAAGTAAAAAACTAAATTTTTTCATCACTTAACACCTTGCCCAAATCCATATAAATTTGTCGATTAACAATATCTTTGATTTCATCAAGTCGATGCGAAACAAAAAGCGAAATTTTGCCATTTTCATTTTCTTTTAAAAGGCGATAGAAGTTATCTCTCGCTTTAGGGTCAAGGTTGGCAGTAGGTTCATCATAGATGATAATTTCACTTTTTTTTGCCAAGCTAATAGCAATCAGCATTTTTTGTTTCATCCCACCGCTAAGTTTAAAAAAAGACTTGCTAAGGTTTGGGATAAGGTCTAGTTCCATCTCTTTAGCAAAATGGAAAATGGTTTCTTTTTCAATGTGCGCACTCGCACATACATAACTTATCAACTCTTCAAGACTTAGTTTGATGGGAGGAGGAAGTTGTGGTACAAAACTAATATGTTCTAAAACCTTTAGTCTATCCTTAATGGGGCTAAGTCCATCAATCAAAACTTCTCCCACATTGGGATGATAATAACCCAAAATAAGGCGAATAAGTGTCGTTTTACCTGCCCCATTTGGTCCCATCAAAGCGATATAATCATTTTTTTCAAAGGTGAGTGAAACATTGTCTAGAGAAAGCGTACTTCCAAATTTTTTGGTTACATTTTTAACTTCTATCATACGAGTGACTTTAATCTAAAAGTGTAACTCAGTGCATCCGCATGACATACATCCACACATCTCCCACATAGGGTACAATCTCCACTCATAACAACCTCTTTTTTAATGCCTAATTCTTCTCTTTGTTTGTCGTATTTGGATTTTGTAATTTCTAAAACTTGATTTTCAAAACAGACATCATGACACACCATACAGTGGTCACAGTTGTCATTCCACTCTATCTTAGTGGCACTGATTTGCCCAATAAAACCATAAGTTGTTCCAATAGGGCAAAGGTATTTGCACCATGCACGGCGGGCAAAAAAGACTTCGACTAAAAAGACAGCGAGTACCCAAACAAGAGCGACACTCCAGCCATATGCGACAAAACGACTTAGAATTCCTACGACATTGATAAGTTCAAAAACTAAATAGCCACTGGTAAAGGAAAGAATTAAAAAGATTGCCCAAAAGATATAGCGCACACGATTGTCAAAGGAGCGCTCCTTGATAATTTTTTTATCTACCAAAGTGTTGTGTAGCTTTTCACCTATTTCGCTTAAAAGTCCATACGGGCATACCCATGAGCAGTAAGTTCTACCACCAATAAGAAGATATACCAAGATGATACTTACTGTACCTATTACCATATTGATAGGCATATGGTAAGTGGCGAGATAAACTTCAAGTGTTGCGAAAACATCAATAAGGTGAAACCCTAAAAATCGTGACCCACTAAGGGTTCCCTCTAATATTTGGATATCAATAGCAAAAGATAAAAAGAAAAGAAGATGAATCGATATAATCACAATCCATCGTTTTGCTCGCATACTAAGTTTCTTTTTTCCATCAGCTGTTTCATCAAAAAAAGTCGATAAAAATGAGGTTTTAGCGATAGTGCGTCGTTCATGATACTTACTCACATTGCATCCTTTATTTTTCCAACGCTTCGAAGCGTGCTTTAAACTCGCTAATTTCTTGTGAAAGTTCTTTAAAATCTGCCTCAGTAACATTCATAATAGCACCTTTCATGATAGCATTTTCTCTTCTACCACTTTTAAATTCAACTAATTTTGTGTAGATAGATTCAGCACTCTGTCCGTACAAAGGAAGACCAACGATACCCTCACCACCAGCGCCATGACATGAGGCACATTTCTTTTTATAATTGTCACTGACCTTAAAGGCGACTGCATTGCCTGCTTTATCTTTAAGTGCTTTAAGCTTTTCATTTTCAATATCTCTATCACTTTTTTGCTCAAGGGGCGTAGCTTTGGAGTCTGTTTTTTGGATATTAGCAACATTTTCTGTTATCTTCCCTGCTTCTCCACCTTGAAATGCTCTGCCTTTACTTGCGGTATATCCCATCAATCCAATGATAAGTACAGTGATAAATCCTACGATAATATTTTTCATTTTTGTTTCTCTCTTAATGCTTTAATTTTTTGGTTAAAGACGAAGATTTCGTCTGCGATATCTTTGATTTCTTTATCTTTCATTTGCGTTACAAGCTCTTTCATCAAAATGTTATCTTTTTCTCCACTTTTGTATTTCATAATCGTTCCGTAAATAAATGAAGCATCTTTGCTCATCAATGAAGGCCCGATGATACCATTGGCATAGTCATCATGACATGCGGAACATTTGAGGATAAAGTTTTTACTGAGCTTACTCACTAACATACTTATTTCTACATGCTCATAAGGGCTGCGTACACGCATAATGGCATCAACAGGCGTATAGGTTTTGTCTTCTTTTTGAGACATATTTTTATCAGCGTTATTGTAGTCATAGTAAAAGACTTTGCTTTCATTTGCATCTTTCGCTTTGACTTGCACTTTTTCTTCTTTAAAGTTATCGTTTTGCACCACTTCTATTTTTCCTGTTTTTAAAGGTGAAGAAGTGTTTGTCTCTTTTTTGGTTTCTTTATCAGAACATCCTAGAAAAAGAAAAATAAAGCTTAGGAAAAGAACGATTTTCTTCATGATTGTGCTCCTTCTTTATAAAAGTCTTCATAGCGCATTCTAGGTTTTACAACGATGGCTGGTTCAAGAGCAGGGCAAAGCTCTTCACAAACACCACATCCTACGCAACCATTCTTGACTTGTGGACGAGTAATACCCATGGGTGTAACAATCATCTCAATAGCACTCAGTGGATTAGGGAGAGGGCACATATCGGCGCAAATCGTACAAGGTTTTCCCTCAAATGTGGAGAGTTTTTTTAAGACATTTTCTTCAAGCTCTCTGGTATGCGGATGTGAGTAGATGCGTTGTATCTGCTCTTTGGGGACAGGTGTTCTCGTAACGGCAAGACATGATTTTGGAAATTCAAGTACAGCAATGCCCATTTTGACATCTTCAGGTTTTTCAGTATCGTGATCAAGCGCTCCCGTGGGACAAGCGAGGACACAAGGAACTGCGCCACACAGGTAACATCCTCTTTTTCTTGCGTCAATATAAGGGGTTCCCATACCATAACCCTTAGCAAAATCAGCAAGGTGGATGGAATGATAAGGACATACTTGTAAGCACTGACCACATTTAATGCACAGCGCTAAAAATCGATCCTCTTCCACAGCTCCTGGAGGTCGTAATCGTTTCTCATCTGCTTTAAGATAGGGTGCACTGACAACGCCTCCTGCTAAAACCAATCCTAATACACCAAGCGTGGAGTATTGGATAAAATCTCTGCGTTCTTTCTTTACATGTAATGCCATTGTTCCACCTAATTATTGATAAATTTTGGTTCTTTATCTTCTAACAAAAAGAGAGGCTCAGAAAAAGGAGCCAGTTTTGAGAGAAAATTAAGAAGCGAGATTACGGGTGAACCGTAAAAAAACTTGACTGAGGGATTGTAAGTCCACAGCTTGTCAGCATATTGATAAACCTTATAGGCATTATCGCCTACACCATCGTTATTTTTGTCAAATCCTTCATAGTTGTCCCAGTAGTTTCGTGCAAATTCATTATTAAAATCCTTTTCACTTCGTGAGTCATTGACCACATCTTCGATATTGCCTAAGATGACATTGTCGGTTACAATACTATTTTCACACAATGAGTGAAAGTGCATCGCTTCAGCGTTGTATAAAATCTTATTGTTTCGAATAAAGTTGTTCGTATCTGGTTCAAAAGGCGATCTATCGATGTACATTCCTTGCGCATTGTAGATAAAAGTGTTGTTTTCTATCGTAAAATTGCTAGCATCTTTGAGTCCAATGCCAAGTCCTGCCGCTCCGATAGAACTTTTGACGATGTTCCCTGTGGCTATCGTGTCATTAGAATACATAAAAAAGATACCCACTGAGTTGTATCGATATTCATTGTTATGGACAAAATTTTTACCTGCATACATAAAGTGCAAAGAGTACCGTCCATATTCTCCCAAGTTTTCTTCTATTGTATTGCCATGAGAATACCACACCACCATATCTCTTGATTTATAGAGATGATTTTTTTTGACGAGGTTGTCGTTGCTATACCAAAGTCGAATGCCATCCCCTCTTAGCCCCAATGCAAAATCTTTGGAAGAGATGTAATTGTCTGTAATTAAAGAGTTATTTAAAATTTCTGCATTGATACCAAGCAGTGAATTGGTAATTTTACAATGGCTTATCTCACACTGAGAAATCGCTCCTGTACTAGTATCTCCACCTATGGTGATACCTGCATCAAGTAAGTCAGAGCGGTCACCACTGTTGGTAATAGTGAGATTTTTAAGTGTTACATAAGAGCTTTTCACCGTTATAACACTTCCTGCATCCAACCCATCAAGTATAACACCCTCCTCAACACCGATGATGCTTATAGGTTTTGTGATAACAATATTACCCTCATAAACACCTGCATTGAGCTTAATGATAGAGCCTTCTTTGGCATTGTCAATCACATCTTGAATAGGACTTCGTCTTGTTTCTTTGGAAGTTCCAATATGTTCTACTTGCGTTAGCGTATCGTATTTAAAATCATCTGCTCCATAGGAGAGCGTGATGGTTAATATGCACACAACAAAGAGAGTTTTCATAGGATTAGTGTGCATGACTCTCTTTAAGTGCCTTACTTTTTGCCAAAACAGCCAATAAGGACAAGAGACAAATAACGACTAAAAGATAAAAACCAATCGTAGGATAAGAGTGTGTCGTAAACTGAGCTACTTTGCCATCTCCAAAAACAGTTGGCATAAAGGGTTTGATTTTAAAAGCCCCCCAATCATGCAAATTATGTCCAAACCAATAGAGCCAATAAGAATAATCTAAGATAAATAACAAAGGCAGAGCCACAGGAATGAGCATTAAAAAGCTCCAAATTTTATGATTATACGCTATAAAATAAACCATGATAAGGCTCAAAGCTAGAAGTGCATAAATACCTATTTCTCGCTCTAAAATTCCCCCTCTCCACATTGGGTCCATACCAATGTAGTGGTTGATAGTGTTCATTTCATGGACTTCTCCACTAAATCCATCAAAGTGAAAGAAAACGGGAATGCCCTCTGGAAATGCCTCTTTCGGATAATTTGGGGCTTCAAGTGAACATGTCCAAAGTGGCATTGAAGCAACACCTATCTCAGAAGAACTCTCAATCATTTTTTCTAAATTATTATGGGCTTCTTTAGGTGTTGTGGTACTTTTATATCTGCCTTGGTTATAGATATTCCATATCGTTGAAGTTAAAGATGAAACTTCTATTTTTTTACCATCATTTATCATGTTCAGCGTGCCGTGAAAACCAATCATTGGAACCGTAAAAGCAATGGTTAAAACAACCAAAGCAAGTCCTGCAAAGATTTTCGATTTTAAAAAACTTGGGTGCATTTTGTCTCCTGTTATAACTTTACATGTAAGCTTTGTATAGTTTACATGTAAAGCTATGGTATTTGAATTT
>JAQWCT010000069.1 GCA_028705785.1 Sulfurospirillaceae bacterium
GTCATTAATCCCGGAGATGTAGCTGTTGTTCCAGATCCTGCTTATCCTATTCATGCGTATGCATTTATGATTGCGGGTGGGAATGTGCATAAGTTCGGACTTGACTATAATGAAAAATATGAATTAGATAAAGAACAGTTTTTTATTAAACTTAAAAAAGTTTTTAAAGAATCAGCACCTAAGCCAAAATTTGTTGTTGTAAACTTTCCTCATAACCCAACATGTGTAACTACGGATGTCTCTTTTTATGAAGAGCTGGTTGCTTATGCGAAAGAGGAACGCTTTTACATCATCAGTGATATTGCTTATGCAGATTTATCGTTTGATGGATATGAAACACCTTCTATTTTTCAAGTAGAAGGCGCAAAAGATGTGGCTGTTGAATGTTACACGCTTTCAAAAAGTTACAATATGGCAGGCTGGCGTGTAGGTTTTGTAGTTGGCAATAAAAAACTTGTAGGTGCATTACAAAAAATTAAGTCATGGTTTGATTATGGTATGTTTACACCTATTCAAGTGGCTTCAACTATTGCTTTGGATGGCCCACAAGAGTGTGTGGACGACATTAGGGCAACTTATAAAAAACGCCGTGATGTTTTGGTGGAAAGTTTTGTTAATGCAGGTTGGCCGATGGAAAAACCCCAATCAACCATGTTTGTTTGGGCAAAAATCCCACAAGTTGCACAGCATTTAGGAAGTATGGAATTTGCAAAACAATTGCTTCAAGAAGCAAAGATTGCTGTTAGTCCTGGTATTGGTTTTGGAGAGAGTGGTGAGGGATATGTACGAATTGCACTCATCGAAAATGAAAATAGAATTCGCCAAGCGGCACGAAATATCAAAAAATACCTCAAAAGTTTAGAGGAAGCTAAAAAATGATGAGAGTTGGGATTATCGGAGTAGGGACTGTTGGAAGTCATGTTGTCAAAATACTCCAAGAAAATGAAGATATTATCACAGCACGAAGTGGTAAAAAAATTGTTCCGATTATGGGAATTGTGAAAGATTTAAGTAAAAAAAGAGATATTAATATTCCTCTCAGTGACAATGTGGACGATGTTCTTGAAAACCCAGAAGTAGATGTTGTTTTAGAGTTGATGGGCGGTGTTGATGAGGCTTATACCATTGTCAAACGCGCTTTGCAAAATAAAAAACCTGTGGTAACTGCCAATAAAGCCTTGCTAGCTTATCATCGTTATGAGCTTAAAGATATAGCAGGTGATACGCCTATTGGGTATGAAGCCAGTGTGGCAGGGGGAATTCCTATCATTAAAGCACTTCGTGAGGGTTTAAGTGCCAATCATATTGAGGCCATTAAGGGCATTATGAACGGTACATGTAACTTTATTTTGACGAAAATGATGAATGAAAAAGCAGAGTTTGCAGATGTTTTAAAAGAAGCTCAAGAACTAGGTTATGCTGAAGCTGATCCCACATTTGATGTGGGTGGCTTTGACGCTGCGCATAAGCTTTTGATTTTAGCGAGCATTGCTTATGGCATTGATGTGAAGCCTGAAGAGATACTTATTGAGGGTATTGAAAATATTAACAGTGAAGATATCTTTTTTGCTAAAGAGTTTGGCTATAACATCAAGCTTTTAACCATTGCTAAAAAATGTGGCAATAAAGTTGAGCTTAGGGTTCATCCGGCTCTCGTTCCCATTAAACAAATGATCGCAAAAGTTGATGGTGTGATGAATGGCATTAGTGTGATTGGGGATCGTGTTGGTGAGACAATGTACTATGGTCCTGGAGCTGGTGGTAGTGCTACGGCGAGTGCTGTGGTATCGGATTTGATTGATATTGCAAGACATACACAAAATTCTCCGATGCTTGGATTTATTAAACCCCTTGAAAGTGCTGGCTTGTCATTGATGAATTCAGATGACATCGCGACTAAATATTATATGCGTGTAAAAGTAGCTGATAAAATCGGCGTGTTATCAAAAATTTCTGAGGTTTTAGGAAGACATTCTATCTCGATTAGTAGCTTCTTGCAAAAACAAGATGCACTGAAAGAAAATAGTGCTGTACTGCTTTTCTCTACGCATACATGTAAAGAAAAAGACATTCAAAATGCTCTTAAAGAACTTAAAGGGCTAGAGTTTGTTGAAATTCCTCCTGCGATGATTCGTATCGAGTCATAATGGGACTTAAAGAAGGTTTAGAGGCAGAAGATAGGGCCTCTTTTTACCTTCAAAAAATAGGGTTTAAAGTCATAGAAAGAAACTTTCACTCCAAATTTGGGGAGATTGATATCGTCGCTTCCAAAGAGGGAATTTTGCATTTTTGTGAGGTTAAATTTTCACAAAAAAGTGACCCTATTTTAAGAATTACCCCTGCAAAAATGGCAAAAATCATCAAAACTATAGGATACTATTTTTTAACAAAACGCGTCGATTGTGATTATGAGATTGATGCTATCTTGGTCACACCCGAAAAAATAGAAATAGTTAATAACATCACTCTTTAGACTTTATTGTTAAGGCTAACCTCTCTTGCTATGGTAATTTTAAAGTTATAGTGAGTATAATTGGATATAAAATTAGAAACATTTCAGGAGAAAAAAATGGGAAAATATTTAGAATTAAATGCGTCAAATTTTGATAGTACAGTGGCTGAGGGTGTTTCCCTTGTAGATTTTTGGGCTCCTTGGTGTGGACCTTGTAGGATGATTGCTCCTGTGATTGAAGAATTAGCAGCAGATTTTGATGGCAAAGCAAAAATTTGTAAAGTTAATACTGATGAAGAACAAGATGTTGCCATTAAGTATGGCATTAGATCTATTCCTACGATACTTTTCTTTAAAAATGGCGAGTTGGTTGATCAAATGATTGGTGCATCATCAAAACAAGTTTTAGCGGATAAAGTAAATTCACTGCTCTAAATAAAAAATTTTCAAGGGAGTTATTATCTCCCTTGACTTCTTGAGAGCCTTTTTAAAGTGATAAATTTCCACAATAAAATGGCGCAACACTCTAAAAAAGATAAGGAAAAATCATGTTGGATTTAGCGATTATTGGCGGAGGTCCTGCGGGGCTTAGTGCAGGAATGTATGCAACGCGTGGTGGCTTAAAAAATGTGGTCATGTTTGAAAAAGGTCTTCCTGGTGGTCAAATCACAAGTAGTAGTGAGATTGAAAATTACCCAGGGTCACCTCAAATTCTCAGCGGTCTTGATTTTATGGCATCTTGGCCAGAGCAGTGTATGCGATTTGGGCTCAAACATGCCATGGATGAAGTCAGTCGTGTCTCAAAAAAAGCAGATGGAAGCTTTGAACTTTCACTTCTTGGTGGTAAAGTTGAAAATGCTAAAAGTGTGATTATTGCTACAGGAAGTACTCCTAAAAAAGCAAACTTTGAAGGCGAAGTAGAATTTTTTGGAAAAGGTGTCAGCACTTGCGCAACCTGTGACGGATTTTTTTATAAAAATAAAGAAGTCATAGCGCTTGGTGGTGGTGATACTGCTTTAGAAGAAGCTCTTTATCTCTCTCATATTTGTTCAAAAGTTTATTTAGTTCATAGACGCGATTCATTTCGTGCCAGTCCTAGTACCATTGAAAAAGTTAAAAATAATCCAAAAATAGAATTAGTTCTCAATGTTACGGTAAAAAAAGCCTATGGTGATAAAATGGGGCTTAATGGTCTCATTGTTGTAGACAAAGAGGGAAAAGAGAGAGACATTGCCGTTCCAGGTGTTTTTGTCTTTGTAGGCATGAATGTCAATAATGCCATTTTAAAACAAGAAGATGGAAGTTTTTTATGTGATATGGATGACAATGGCAATGTTATTGTTGATTTAAATATGAAAACATCTATTGCTGGTTTATTTGCAGCGGGAGATATTCGTATTCATGCTTCTAAGCAAGTCGTATGTGCTGCAGGCGATGGTGCGACAGCTGGCATTCAAGCATTAGAATATGTGAATCATTAATAGAGGAATAAAGAGATGATCAATGTAGGTATTCATGGTTCAACAGGAAGAGTTGGAAGACTCTTAATTGACAATTTACACAAAGATACCATGGCAAAGCCTCATGTGCTTCATGCTATCGAAGAATTTGGTTTTACTCCCCCTAAAGAATCCATTTTAACGGGTGATATAGCAGAGCTTTTGCAAAAAAGCGATGTAGTTATTGACTTCACAATTTCTATGGGAACAGAAGCATTATTGGAAAATGCACTCAAACATCCAACGCCTTTGGTTATTGGAACGACAGGATTAAATGAGCATCAACTCAATTTACTCAAAGAAGCCGCGACCAATATGCCTATCTTATATTCAACCAATATGTCTTTGGGTGTAGCAGTCCTTAATCGTTTAGTGGAACTTGCTTCAAAGAGTTTAAGTGACTTTGATATTGAAATCGTTGAACAACACCATCGTTATAAAAAAGACGCCCCTAGTGGCACAGCCCTTACTTTGGGTGAGCATGCTGCGCGTGGTCGTGGTCTTAATCTTGATGATGTAAGAGTGAGTGGACGCAATGGCTTGATTGGTGAGAGAACAAAAGATGAAATAGCCATTATGGCTTTGCGTGGTGGAGACATTGTCGGTCGACATACGGTAGGGTTTTACAATGACGGTGAATTTATAGAGATGAATCATACCGCAACCAGTCGTGATACTTTTGCTAAAGGTGCGATTAAAGCAGCAAAGTGGATCATCCATCAACCAAACGGTCTTTATACGATTAGTGACTGTCTGGGACTCTAAAAAAAGGTAATATAACTTATGTGTGCAATTGTTGGCGTATTTGATGTAAAACATGCTTCTAAGATAGCGTACTATGCTCTTTTCTCAATGCAGCATCGTGGTCAAGAGGCAACAGGTATTAGTGCGAGTGATGGCAAAAAAATCAGAACGATTAAAGATCAAGGGTTAGTTACAGAAGTTTTTAACGAAGCAAAACTCTCTTTCCTCAGTGGCGATATGGCGATTGGTCATAACCGATACTCTACAGCAGGGAGTGAATCTATTTTAGATGCACAACCCGTTGCGGCTAGCTATAAACTAGGCGATATTTCTATTGTTCACAATGGTAATCTTATCAATAAACATGATGTACGCAATAAACTTATAGAACAAGGTGCAATTTTCCAGTCCTCAATGGATACGGAAAACATTATTCATCTGATTGCTAGAAGTCAACAGAATAAATTACAAGATAGAATTACTGAAGCACTGCAAGTCATCAAAGGAGCTTATTCTTTGTTGATACAAGGTCGTTCTAAAATGTTTGCAGTTCGAGATCGATATGGTGTTCGTCCTTTGTCTATTGGCAAGTTTAAAGAGGGTGGTTTTATTATAGCGAGTGAGACTTGTGCCCTTGACTTAGTGGATGCGCAGTTTGTTAGAGATGTTAAACCTGGCGAGATGATTATTTTTGAACATGGAAAAGATACCTTTGAAAGCGTGCAACTTTTCGAGCCAGATCCACATGTTTGCGCATTTGAATTTATTTATTTTGCAAGACCTGATAGTGTTATTGAAGGTAAAAATGTCTACGCAACGCGCAAAAAAATGGGTATGAAGCTTGCAGAGCTTTCTCCTGTTGAAGCAGATCTTGTGATTCCTGTTCCTGATAGTGGTGTAAGTGCAGCTTTGGGCTATGCTCAACAAAGTGGCATACCTTTTGAAATGGGAATTGTGCGAAATCACTATGTAGGCAGAACTTTTATTGAACCTACACAAGCGGTGAGAGATCTTAAAGTAAAACTTAAACTTTCTCCTATTCATAAGCTTTTAGATGGTAAAAAAATTGTTGTTATTGATGATAGTATCGTAAGAGGTACGACTTCAAAACAAATCGTTAAACTCCTTAAGCGAGCAGGTGCAGCGGAAGTTCATATGCGTATTGCCGCTCCTACAATAGAGCATCCTTGCCTTTATGGTATTGATACGCCAAGCTATAAAGAACTGATTAGTGCCAATAAAAGTGTTGAAGAAGTGCGAGAATATATTGGTGCAGATTCCTTGGCATTTTTGAGTATCGAAGCACTTAAAGAGAGTATTGGTAATGATATGAACTACTCATTAGTGAGTTTTGATGGAAATTATTTCATTAAATAATGCGCCATGTTTTAACCGCAGGACGGTATTTTAGAGAGAAATATGGTGTTAATGTTTATAAAATTCCTATTTCTCTCTTAGGTTTTACCTGCCCTAATATTGACGGAAGTGTGGCAAAAGGAGGATGTGTCTTTTGCGAAAATGAATCTTTTAGTCCTAATCTTGAAGCCAATATGCCTAAGAAATTTTATCTCAGTCCACATTCTATTTCAAATCCTTATCTTGACTTTCAGTTAAAACAACTCGAAACACAATACCACAAAACAAAAATAAAATTACAAAAAAAATTTGGCGCAAAAAAATTTATTATCTATTTTCAATCCTTCACCAATACCTACGCACCACTCGAAACACTTAAAGCATTGTATGAAAAAGCATTGGATTTGGAAGATGTTGTGGGCTTAAGTATTGGTACACGAACAGATAGTATCAATAAAGAAACACTTTCTTACCTTGCGGCATTGTCCCAAAAGAGTGAAATTTGGGTCGAGTATGGGATTCAATCTATCTTTGATGAAACACTCAACCGTATCAATCGTGGGCATGATGTGGAAAGCATGAAAGAGACTATAAAGCTTACATGTAAACATAATTTGAGTGTTTGTGCCCATCTCATTTTTGGATTGCCAGATGAAACACAAGAGATGATGCTAGAGAGTGTCCAATTTGCTCTTGATATGGGAGCCAAATCAATTAAAATTCACCCTCTATATGTAGTCAAGCGAACAGCCCTTGCTAACGATTTTAAGAGAGGACTTTTTTTGCCAATATCCCAAGAACTTTATATTGATACTGTGGTAAAAGCTTTAAAACTTATTCCCAAAGATGTGATGGTTCAAAGGGTGAGTGCGGGTATAGAAAATGATACGCTTATCTCTCCTTTATGGTGTTTTTCGAAACATCAGCAAATGCATAAAATTAGGCAAGCGCTGATACAAGAGGATATTTGTTATTAGTGACAAAAGAGTTCGTAGCGAGCGTAAGGCTTAGCATAAGAAGCGGGATAACGAATAAAGACCGCAAAATTACGCATTTCTCCTTTTTGTAAATTTTCTGCAATAACAAAATCTTTAGAGGTATCGACTCTAAAACTACTACTACTATCTTTTGTAAAAAAGTCATCAAAAACAGATTTTGGTCTAAACAAGGGAGTATCTCCATTTTTTTCCAAAGATTCATTAAAAAGCTTAACTTCTAAGGTGCATTGACCAATCTCAAAATTTCCCACATTTCGTATTTGCCCACTGATAGAAAAGGATTCATTAATCAATATTTTTTTTTGAACAACATTCTCTAATTGTGCTACTTTAGTGTATTTATCAAGTGCAAAAATGGCAAGAAAGAACATGAGTAGAGCAACAAATGCAATCGTTAGAATGGTTGGAAGTGGAAATGTTTCATCAGAGTTTCTTAGGGTAAGGATAATAACGAGGATAAAAAGGACGACTATAATCAATAGTGCTAGCCAATGTAAAACGGTAAAATGTGTCAATCAAAACTCCTTTGGTTTGAGTAATTAATAACACTCTGCTTTAATCGAGGCTGTTACATTGCCATCATATTCAAAATCATCAAAAACAACTCTGTATTCTATGAAGTCGTCTTTTGGCAGAGATTGTTCAACCATTATCGACCTATTCACGATTGGCTTTAATTGGTTGATATAGGATTTAAGCATATTAGTGTTTACATTTTTGAGAACGCTTGTTTGGACTAAACATTTTGTAAAATCTTTTTGTGACACATTGTTGATATTGGCTTCGATAATTAAAGAGGGTGAAAAGGTGAGTTTCTTAACATTGGTGACTTCTACAGTAACAGGTCTCATTAAATTACCTATTTTATATTTAATCATAAAGGGTGCTACAAGAAAAATAATTAAAGAGATGACGATCAAAAGAAGTGCAAAGGAGGCTGATTTTCGAGCGATAAGAATAGATAAAAAGATAAGAATAAAAAAAGTAACAACAAGCCACCCCAGTGCTAAATAATCATATAATCCAAGATTCCTAAGGTATATTAAAAATGAGGTTTTAAGGGCGTCAATGACCATTTCTGCTATTTTTCTCTTCTATGCCACCTAGCCCAAATCGTCGCTCTAACTCTTGCTTAATAAGGTCAGGATTAATGTTTTTAGCACCAAGGGCAACAAGAACATGAAACATCAAATCCGCAGCTTCGTAGACAATCTCCTCTTTATGATTGTCTTTACAAGCAAAGCAAAATTCACCTGCTTCTTCTACTACTTTTTTAAGAATGCTATTATCACCTTTGCTCAATAAAGAAGCGACATAAGAGGTTTTAGGATCAGCATTTTTGCGTTCTTGAATAATGTGGTAAAGTTTATCCGTAATGCTATAGGCTGTAATCTCACAAAGTGGTTCTTTAGGAGATTCTTCGATGTCGAGTCGATTGAAAAAGCAAGAGACTCTTCCTGTGTGACAAGCTACTTTTCCCTCTTGTATAACTTTGAGTAAAAGCGTGTCATTGTCACAATCAAGATAGGCCTCTTTGACATATTGGAAGTTTCCACTACTCTCACCTTTTTTCCATAGCTTTTCACGGCTTCGTGAAAAATAGTGTGCAAAGCCACTCTCAAGTGTAAGATTAAGAGCCTCTTCATTGGTATAAGCAAGCATCAAAACTTCACCACTTTCAAAATCCTGTACGACGACAGGCAAAAGTGGTGAGGTTTCCCAATTTATGGATGAAAGAGCAGTGGAGGGTATCATTTTGCGATACTCACCGCTTTTTGGGCATCTTTGGTATCAACCCAGATATTTGGCGTTGAGCCTCCTGGCGTTAGGAAGATTTTAGCGTCTTTATTTTCTTTAAGTGCTTCATTGAATTTTCCTTGAACTTCGATTTGGCGAAGTTTCAAGAGTGGCTCAGAAATACTCTCAGAGATTTTTTTGTTAGCGTAAGCATCTGCTTCTGCTTCAATTTTAACGGCATTAGCTTCACCTTGAGCATTGATTTGTCTCGCTTTTGCTTGACCTTCAGCTTCTGCAGCTCTCTTAAGTGCTTGTTGGTTCGCGATTTCTACTTCATAACGGGTTCGTTCAACTTCTTGCTTAGCGACTTGAACTTTTTCAATTTGCTCTTTAATTTTTGCAGGAAGTAAAATTTCTCGTAGTTGAACCGTTAAAAGTTCAACGGGTTGACCTGGTTGCGCATCGATAGCTTTACGGATACCATCTTCGATATTAACCGCGATTTCATTTCTTTTTTGTGGCAATTCTTCCGCATTAAATTTACCTACAACGCTTCTGGTAACATCTCTTACTACAGGGTTGATGATTTTATCTTCCCATGCTAAGCCCCAAGTAGCGATCGTTTGAGGAGCAGTGGAAGGCTCAAGCTTGTATTGAACGGTAAGGTCAATAGAAACGGGAAGTCCTCTAGCATCAAGAACTGAAATAGCGGCATTTTTCTTGATACCTGAGCCTCTTTGCATCACTTCACCTAAATCCTCAATAGATGAGTAGTTCATGATTCTAACCTTAGTATCAACAATAAAAACTTGTTGGATAAAAGGGATAAAAAGATGAAAGCCCGGATCCATAGGAACAGGTTCAAATTTACCTGTAGTGGCTTTAATACCCATCTCTCCTGAATTAATAATGACAAATGGCTTAGCCACAACAGCAATGACAATAATCGCAATCAGTGCATATAAAAATCCTGCTTTTTTCCCAAGATTTTTCAAAAACTCGGGTGGTTCAATGTTGAAAGGTGTTTTATTGTCTCCACCATTTCCACCATTGTTTCCACTCCCACCATTCTTCTTTTTAAAATAATCGTTCAAATCTGCTGGCATAAAATTCCTTTGTTTAGATAAATGTTAAAAGATGTTTGTACTTAGGATTGCGTCCATAGACCACATCAAAATACGCTTTTTGGAGTTGTTCAGTCATGGCTCCTCTTTTGCCATTACCAATGACATAATTGTCTACATCACGAATAGGTGTTACTTCTGCTGCTGTGCCTGTAAAAAAGGCTTCATCTGCGATATACACTTCATCACGCGTAATACGACGGCGTTGTATTGGTATGCCAGCATCTCGTGCTAGCTCTAAAACCATTCCTTGTGTGATACTCTCCAACGAAGTATCATTAGGAGGTGAAATCAAAACGCCATCTCTGACGATAAAGAAACATTCGCCACTACCCTCTGCGATAAAGCCCTCGGCATCAAGTAAAAGCGCTTCTTCATAACCTGCTTCAAGCGCTTCGTATTTTGCCAGTTGAGAGTTAAGATAGTTTGCCGCAGCTTTGGCTTTACCCATAGTTGAGGTGACAGGATTACGGGTGAAAGAAGAGATTTTCACACGGATACCATTTTCAAGACCTTCATCACCAAGGTAACTACCCCATTGCCATGCCGCAATGGCTGTATTAACAGGTGCTTTGACATGGTTAAGCCCCATGATGCCATATCCTAGATAAATAAGGGGTCTGATATAAACATTAGATTTAAAATCATTCGCTTTGAGTAATTCCACATGAGCGCTTTCTAGCTCTTCAAGTGTAAAGTTAGGTTTGATTCGAGTGATTTTAGCAGAGTTAAGCAATCTTTTGGTGTGCTCCCTTAGTTTAAATATCGCTAAACCTTCATCTGTCATGTAGGCTCTTGTACCTTCAAAAACACCATTGCCGTAGTGTAGTGTATGTGTTAAAATATGTATTTTTGCATCATCCCATGCAACGAGTTTGCCATCCATCCAAATGTATTGCGCTTTATCCATTGTTTCTACCTTGTTAAGTCGTAATTTCAAAGAAATATAATGGTATCCAAAATTAAATTAAAGTATAATTTGGAAATAAATAAGAGGAGAAAAATAG
>JAQWCT010000070.1 GCA_028705785.1 Sulfurospirillaceae bacterium
GTTCCATCTTTTTGTGCAGATTCTACAAGTTTATCAATAATATGTTGAGGTGTTCTACCATCTGGATTACCCATCGAGAAATCTATAATATCATCACCCGCTTGTCTAGCGGCTAGTTTTAATTCATTAATTTGGGCAAAAACATACCCTGGTAATCTATCAATAGTATTAAATCTAATTTCATCAAACATTTTACACTCCTAATTCTAGTTTTTGGTATGCCCTACTTCAATAAGGCTCAAGATAGGTTACTCTCTGATTTGTAAAGAAAGTCCATGCTTTATATTTTCAAGCATGAAAGCATCACTAATTTTGATATACACAGTTCCATAGGGAATTTTCATCTTAAGACTTCTCATAGGCTCATTGGATTTTGTATCTCCAAGGACATGTAAGTTTTCATCAAAGAAAACGACATCAGGGAACCATTTATCCCCAGCATGTACACTAACACTCATCTCTTTTGCATTTTTAACATTAATCCAATAAGGCTTGATAGGTTTCCCCAAATTGGTATTGACACCACTTTCAAGTTTTTTGGCACTCAAATAAGCATTTCTTGAGTCAATATCATAAAACCAATAGTGGTCATCGTTTTTAACGATATTATTGACACTACATCCTCGAAGTTCCAACGCATTAGCAAAAGCAACGGGATCAACGATATGTTCCGTTTGTAAGTAAATTTCCCAAACAAAACCTGAAGAATCTTTAAGTGCATTATTGGTCAAAAAGTAGTTATAGCCCATAGTTTCAAGTGATTCATTGATAATTTTTAAAAAGATAACAGGGTCTCCAGCTGTACGAAAAGCCAATCGCAGATGTACAGGTTTATCGTATAGTAACTTTATTAAGCCATTTTTTTTCAATATTGCAATAACTTTAATACTGTCAACTGTCCCATCTTTTTTAACAAAATCCTCATTTTGTGCAAATAACACTTGAATAAGATTTTTTTGTGTTTCGTATTTTGTATCCCCAATGTAACTTCTGACTTTATCTTGTAAGCTTATGTCTGCAAATAAAAAAATTGACAAAGCAAAGATGAGGCATAACTTTTTCACCAGTTCTTACCTTTGTTGAGTGCTATAAATGACTCTTCAGAGATTTTTTTGATGGTTCCATTTTCTACTAAAAAGCGTGTAGACCCTTGTTCTGTAAAATCTTCATCTGTTCCATCATACGAAAGAATAAAATAACCATTACCTGTTTTAATCAATTGCTTTTTTGTTAAATCAATCGTAAGATTTTTATCATCTGATGTAATTTGCCTGCTAAAATTATCAAGAGAAATGGAGCCAACCCAAATTTTTCGCTTCGGTAAAATCATCGCTTTATTTTTTGAAATTGTTGATATGGTCGCATTCTTTTCTTCTACTTTATTGAAACTAATATTGCTCTCATTGCTTTCTATTCTTTGCGTTGCATTATCATCAATATTAACGATAACTGCCTCTACTGTAGTGTTAGTGCCATTTGTTTCAATCACTCTTTCTTCAACTTTAACGCCAAGAGATTTGGCTGCTTCTTGAACCACAGGCGCACTTTGATATCCGGCAATTTGTGTTTCAAATTTTGTTTTCTCAAGCAAACTCTCTAGGTCAATATCAATTTTAAAAATGGAAACAACAGCAAACAACCCTGCTATAAACATCATTAAAAGAAAAAACCATGCTAATTTTTTGTAACTTCTATCACTATTGGCTCTGATGAAAATTTTATTTTTTTTACTTTCTTCTTCGGCTTTATGGTCTGCCCAATAATCATAAAATCCCTCTAACCAATCAGATAAATCTAACTTATATTCTCTTGATAAAATTTTGACAAATCCAAGTGTATTGATTTTATTGAGTTTGTCAAATTGATTATTGATCATATATTCAAGCTGTTTTACTTCAATATGTGTTTTTCTGCAAACCTCTTGCAAACCAATCTTCTCTAGTATCTTAATATCTTTATCCATTGGCAATCCTATCACACAATATGGCGGCGGCGGCACTTACATTTAAAGAGTCAAAATCTCTACGCATTTTGATTGAAATCACTTGGTCTAATCGTTCTTTTATTCGAGGGGGAATTCCACATCCCTCACTTCCCATAATCAATGCTCGCTTAGGCGTAAATTCAACATCCCTGACATCAACGCCACCCATATCTGCACCATACAAACTAAAACCGACTTGTTTAAGTTCATTGACCATATCAAGTGTTGAGGGACATAAAGCAATAGGAAGTTCAAATGCCGCAGCACTACTGGTTCGGATGATAGCTTCTAAGTTAAGACTTTTGATGCCACTGATGATAAGGCCATCTGCACCAAAAGCATAAGCACTTCGTACTATAGCTCCAATGTTGCCCACATCTGTCACTTCATTGAGGATAACCAAAAAAGAGCCTTTTTTAAGCTCATTGAAATCAGCAAGAGGAATATCTTTTATCTCCGCGATAAATCCTTGGTGATTTCCTCCATGGCTCATGGCTTGCGCTTTTCGCTCATCAATACTGCAAATCTTATTTGTCACGCGTGCGATTTGGGAAAAAAGTTTTGGATCGCATTTTTTGGACAAAAACACAGTCTCAATATGAGAAGGATAGTTTTTTAACAAATGTAAAAAGAGTTGTTTTCCATAGATAATCATGGCAATTATTGTACCTAAAATGGCTTAAATAAACACAAGTTATCTTTAAAATCTTAAATTTTAGCTTTACATGTAAAGAAATAGTGACGCTATTTTTGCAGCCTAGTGTACCACTCTTTAATACTCTCCCCTGTAAGCTTGGAAAGGAGCTTGGCTTTTTGTTTAGGAGGAAGTTCGAGAAGAAGGATATCTTCTTTGGTAATGGCTTCACCACTCCCGTTGGATTCTGGCTCTATGACGACAACCCATTCACCTTTGAGATTAGCATTTTTTAAGAGTGCTTGGAGTTTTTCGCCTGTCGCTGAGAATCTTTTTTCATAGCGTTTGGTGGCTTCTTTAATAGCAAAGATATTTCGGCTTGGCGCAAACTGCGCTAATTCTTCAACTAATTTTTCGATGCGATGAGGAGATTCATATAAAATAGCAGCATAAGGAGAGCCTAAAACTTCAAAAAGTTCATTTTGACGGTCATTGCCTTTATGGGATAAAAATCCATAAAATAAAAATTTATGACAACTTATACCGCTTGTAACATATGCCAGCAGTGCAGCATTTGCACCTGGTAAAACCTCATAACGAAGTTTTTTTTCTTGACAAAAACGCACTAATGCAGCACCTGGGTCACTAATACCTGGCATTCCTGCATCACTCAGGTAAGCAACATTGTCTTCAAAAATGGTCATATCAATATCTGCTAAAACAGCCTCTTCATTGTGAGAGTGCATGGAGATAAATTTTTTTATATTAAATTTTAAATGGTGTTTAGAAGAAAGTAAAGTAAGAAGTTTTTTAGTGATTCGCGTGTCTTCGCAAAAAAGAGTGACACACTCAGTTAAAAGTTTAAGGCTTCTAACTGAGATGTCTTCAAGATTTCCTATCGGAGTAGGAATGAAATATACCAAAGTATTGTAAGATAAAAACTATTTTAAGCTATATTTTTTCTTAAACTTTTCAACTCTACCTGCTGCATCCACGATCTTCTCACTGCCCGTGAAGAATGGATGACATAAGCTACAAATGTCGATTCTAAGCTCAGCTTTGTTGGACATAGTCTCAAAACTATTGCCACAAGCACATGTTACTACACACGCTACATATTCTGGGTGAATATCTTTTTTCATATCGTTTTTCCTTGTTATTTATCATAAAAATAAAGTTATCATTGGCTCATTGTGCCAAAAGGCGCAAATTATAGCACAAACGATTAATTATTTCAAGTCATATCAATATTTTAGAAGCAACCGCGATAACAGCCGTTTCGCTTCGTAAAATTGATGGGCAAGAAAGTCCAAAAATAGCTCTTTGTGCCAAAAGTATCCGCTCTTTTTCGCTAAATCCACCTTCTGGCCCTATCAATATCGAAGAGATAACGCTTTTATCGTCTATTGGTGTATCACAAAAATCTAAAATACTACTTTTGGGGTACATTTCACAATAGGTTTTTACACTATTGATGATTTCTATTTCCATCAGATGACTTCTGCCGCATTGCTGTGAAGAGTTGATTAAAATACGATGCATTCGCTCTTCGTCCATTTTATACTGCTTTTGCGAAAAATCGGCATAAACCAAACTGATTTTTTCCACCCCTAACTCATTAAGCATCGGCAATGTTTTTTCGATAATCTTCGGATCAATAATACACCAGCCTACATGTAAAGATTTTGGCGACTTAACACTCTGTTCTTTTTGAGATACCCGTTCTAAAATCGCCTCTTTTTTACCTATATTGGCAATTTTATAGGTGTACATGTAAGCGTCTCTCAAATTTCGCCATTCTAAAACATCACCAAGTCCTACTCTTCTGACTTTAAAAAGATGTGCATACTCGTTTAACTCAACAACAAGTTTTTCTTCACCTACTTTTTCATGATAAACAAACTGCATTTTTAATGCACCGCATACGCAAAAAGGGTACTAGCAACAACCAATACTAAGTCAATTGTGTATTTTTTGATAGCAAATGCTTTATAGTTACTTTGCGATACTTCATCTTTTTTATCCATTTTTTTATAGCGTCTATGCCCTTTGATGCCAAAAAAGAGAATAAAAATCCATACAAAAATCATCACCCATACCCCAATATGGAAAGCAAACTGAGTCACCGCCATCATGATAATGCCGGTAAAAAAAATCGCAGAGAGTACAATGTAGTATTGAGGTGCGATGAGTTCAAGTTTTTTGGAAAGCCTCACAAACCCCGTATCTTTTTTGAGAAGATAAAGATTGATGCCAATGAGTACAACCAACACAATGACAAAAAGAAGATGCAGTTGTGTCGAGAGGGAGATAAATTCGTTCATTTGATATAAATCCTTTTCAAAGTTTCATCTATAATTTTACCATGTTAGTATAAAATACGACCTAAACAAAAAGGTGTGGTCATGTCAGCAACCTATCAAAAAGCATTAGAAATCATCCAAAGCCATATCAAACCTTTACATGTAAACCAAAAACTACCCCTTTTAGAATGCATCAATCGTATCTGTGGCGAAGATATTTTTGCCCATTTTGAATTGCCTCAAACACCCATTAGCCTCCGCGATGGCTATGGCGTACATCTACATAATGACAATCGCTACACCTTTACAAACTCAACGACAGATATACAAGCGGGTTTTTCTTGTCAACTTTTTACAGGCGATGCCATTCCCAAAGGGATTAATGCCGTTGTTGCCGATGAAGAAATAGATTTTGCGGATGAAAACTCCCTCACCTATTCCTTACATGTAGAAATAGGTCGCCATATTAAAAGCAAAGGTGAAGATATTGCACCTCGTGAACGCTTACTGCAAAAAGGCGAATATCTTGATGCACGAAAAATCACAGCTATTGCGTCCCAAGGTATCTCGCATATTGCAACACTTCAAAAACCCAAAGTAGGCATTTTAAGTATCAGCAAATATCTTGCTACCACTATGCACAATTCTAATGCCGTGAGTTTAGGAGCGAGGGTTATAGAATTAGGAGGCGTTATAGGGATGATTGAGGAGTGTCATGATGAAGGCAACATCATCTCCACTCTTAAGAAGATGTCTGAAGTTGTAGATTTCATTATCACTACAGGAGCTATGAGTTCATCTGACATGATGTTTAAAACACTTGATAATCAAATTTTTACCCAACTTTTCAATCAAGTTGATATCGCTCCAGCCAAACCTAGTGTGCTTAGTCTTATAAATCAAACACCCATTTTGCATCTACCCGGATTCCCACTTTCGTGTATGTTAGGGTTTGAAATGCTTGGTTTGCCTATTTTGAAAAGACTCCAGCATCAAACTTTACCTATACCTATAAGTCTTATTAACACTAAAATGCTTATATGTAAAGATGATTGTGTGAGTGCGATTCCTGGATATAGCAATGGAGACTCGTTTGTGGCAACGGCGCATTATGAGGCGGGAAGACTCAATGCACTAAGTCAATGCAATGGGTATATTTTAGTAGATCAAAAGAAGAGGATAGAAGAAGGAGAGAGAGTCTCCTTCTTCTATTTTAATCACCCACCTGTTTCGTAAAAAGCGCGATTGGATGTCTCATTTTGAGCATCATCGGTCCACTTGTTTTTTTCAGGCTTATTTTTCAAAACTACTTTTAAAATCTCTGAAGCCCCTTGTATATCCCCTTTTTGCACTGCCTCTTTGATACTCATCGCTTCATCAAAATACAAACAAGGAATAAGCATTCCCTCTGCCGTTAAACGGATGCGATTGCAGTCTTCACAAAAATCGTGTTTATGCGGGTCAATAATCCCAAAGCGATACCCATCTTCAAATTCAAACAAATGTGCAGGGCTTGAACCCTCTCTGCCTATCTCTTTAAACGCATATTTTTTACCAATAATCTCTTGCACTTCCAATGCACTCAATCCTTGAAGCTTCTCTTTGGCAAATCTATTTTCCATGTATTCGATAAAACGAATCGACATGCCACGCTCTTTGGCATATTCTAAAACAGCTAAAACTTCACTGTCATTAATCCCTTTGATTGGAACCATATTGATTTTGACTTTTAACCCTACATGTAAAGCTTCATCAATGCCCTCTTGCACTTTTAAAAGCACATCTTTTTGTGCCATTTGCATTGCAATTTCTGGTTTGAGACTATCTAAGGAAACATTAACGCGTTTAAGTCCCGCGTTTTTAAGATTTTGAGCGGCATCTTTGAGTAAAAAACCATTGGTTGTCAGTGCCAAATCCAAACCGCTTTTATGGTTATTAATCATCGCGATGAATTTGTCCAAATCGGAACGCAATAAAGGCTCACCGCCTGTGATGCGGATTTTTTCGATACCCTCATCGATGGCGACTTTAATAAACAAAAAAAGGTCTTCAAAACTCAGTAAATTTTCTTTAGGAACCCACGAAAAGGGTTTTTCTGGCATACAGTATTGGCATCTAAAGTTGCATCTCTCGGTGACTGAAACCCGAAGATAACTTACTTTTCGCCCATGTCCATCGATTAACATTTTATTCCTTTATTTTCGAAAAAAGTTATTATACATAAAATGTCGTTTTGAAGCTATTTATAAAAATTATTGGGTTACAATTTAACCACTTAACAATCAAGAAATTTTTAGAGGAGGAAGATGTGCAAAAACCTATTCCCAACGGCACAGAACATAGCGTACATGCTGACGCATTTTTGGTTTCTAAAACAGATACGCATGGTAAAATAACCTATTGTAATGAACCATTTATTAACATCGTCGGGGCAAGCGAACAAGACATTTTAGGCAAACCTCACAATATCGTCAGACATCCTGATATGCCTCGCATTGTTTTTAAACTTTTGTGGGATAAAATAAAAGCGAAAGAAGAAATCTTTGCTTATGTCAAAAATTTAAGTTTTGATGGAGGATGTTATTGGGTTTATGCCAATGTCACGGCCTCTTTAGACAAAAATGGCGCTATTGTTGGGTACTATTCTGTGAGACGAAAAGCCAATCCAAAAGCCTTAGAAATCATCAAACCACTTTACGAAAAACTTCTCTCCTTAGAAAAAACAGGAGGAATAGAAGCTTCATACAAATATCTAATCGACATACTACATCAACAAGGGGTCAGTTATGAAGAGTTTTCAAACAATCTTCAAAGATTATAAAATAGCATTTTTTGCTTTCTCGCTTTTGACTGGCCTCTTTGTATATCAATGGAGTATTGGTGGAGAACTGACTACTTCAACGCTTTTTTTAGGTGTTGCAGTTGGTTCCTTTTTTGGAAGTAAAAAAACGATGTCTTGTGATGCTGAACTCTATGAAAAAGTTCTTGAAGTCGTTCAAGAAGCGGCAAAAGGAAATTTAGAGCCAAGAATTGTCAATATTGACCCCAATAAACCCATGGGCAAAATTGCTCTTGGCATCAATGACCTGCTTGACCAAATCGAAGCATTAATGAGAGAAACCAAAACTTCTATCGAAACAGCGAGTAGTGGAAAAACCTATCGTAATGTTTTTAATGAAGGATTTCGTGGTCTATTCGCGACTAACGCTCGTTATATCTCAGAGGGAGTTAGAGGCATTACTGAGGGACAAAAAGGGAAAGCTAGAGGTATATTATCTTCTGCTTTAGCGGAACTTGGGGGAGGAAGCAGGGGCATAGCAGGCATTCAATATGATTTAAATTGCAATATCCAAGACATGGCAGAGATTACGACTGTTTCCAAAGCTACGGCTAAAAAATCTGATGAGAGTCTTCAAACCGTTACTACTTTGGCAAATAGTATCAAAGAGTTGATGGAACTTCTTGCTAGCACCAATGATGCGATTACTTCCTTAAGTGAACGCACGACTGAAATCTCTTCTGTGGTAAGTCTTATCAAAGACATCGCAGAACAAACCAACCTTTTGGCGCTTAATGCGGCAATTGAAGCGGCCAGAGCAGGAGAACATGGAAGAGGGTTCGCCGTTGTTGCTGATGAAGTACGAAAACTTGCTGAACGCACTCAAAAAGCAACACAAGAAATCTCTATGACGATTCAAACACTCCAACAAGAGACCAATGGTATTCACGCTAATTCTGATCGTATTAATATGATCGCAAACACCAGTGGTAAAAATGTTATTGAATTCCAAGAAGCGCTTAAAGAGTTCAATACAGATGCCAATAAAACGGCTAGCATCTCCTACACACTCGATAGCAAAATTCGAACAACACTAGCAAAGACGGATCACATTCTTTGCAAAACAAATACCTATTCAGACATTCTCAATGAAAAAACAAATGCTACTTTTGTTCATAATGAAAATTGTAAATTTAGAGCGTGGATTAATAGCCCTATAATCCAAGAAAGATTTAGTCAAACAAAATCATACCATGTACTTGAAGAACCTTTATCAAAGATTATTGCCTGTATGAATGAAACTGAACAAATCGCTAAAGAGAGTGGTTATGGCTTGAATAATGTAGCTCACTTTGTAGAAATTTTCAAAAAAATAGAACAAGGGAGTGAAGCTCTTCTTGCTACTATGGACAAAATGGTACAAGAGTATGCTGAAACACTAAGAAGTAAATAAGAGGGCATTGCCCTCACAAGAGTTCTTGCAAATAAATTTTTGTAGGAACTCTACTTTAGATTAGCGAGTTTTAAAACCAAATCTATCTCACCGATACCAATCCGCAAATCTTTAGCAATTTCAGCTTCACTTTTTCCCCTTGCATATTGCGCCACAATCATTTTTTCATTGGAACTTGAAGTTGAAGAGGGAAGACAATTCATCTCTTTGGTGCGACTCTCTATTCTTTCAATTCTCGCACTTTGTTCCTCTTTAAAATTTTCTATAATCGTTTCAATATCTTGCAAAGAAGATATCATGGGTAAGACGGTACTTTGTACCTCATTTTTCATTTTCTCAACCATTTTTTGCTCAAATATTTTAAACTCAACATTTTCTTTTTTAGAGATATCGTTGATGGCTTTATTGAGTACATGATTTTGATAGTTGAGCTCTTCAATGCTTTTTTCATAAATCAGTAATTTTTTATTAATTTCCATATCACGGACAAAAACCATTAAAAAAATAATAATCACTAAAGCAGTCAATCCTATAAAAGCAAGTGTTTCAATACTCATCGTCTCGTCCTTTCATTTGCCTTATCATAACGCGTTCACAAGCCATCATATAAGCACTCCAGTCTTTTTCATCATCTTCATGCATTAAAATGATTTTAGCGATATTGGCTGAAATTGCTTCAAAGAAAATAGGCATTTCTCGTTTTGGAAAAGTAGGTACATCAATTCGTCCATAATATTTTTCTCCCACCTCTAAAACATCATTTTCAAATTGGAAATATCCATGCCCAATAGCGACTAAATTTTCCTTATTTTTGAGAGGCAATACTAAAGGCTCATCCGTTTTCATGGTCTGAGTTAAATTATCGACTTTACGATGCAATTCTATGAGTAATGTTAAGAGCACTTGATTGGTCTCGTCTGCCTCTTTTCGAATTTTTGAAGAACGAAGCCATGCGCCAAGAGAATCATCATTGAGTTGAATGAGACTGTAATATTCTTTGACAAATTCGCTATTTTGGCTATCCCCAATTTCAAAAACTATTTTTAAAGAAGCTTTGACAAAACGAATATTTTCCATTACACCATCCTATCAATCAAAATAAAGATAAAAAATACAATTCCCAAATAGCCATTAAGCGTAAAAAATGCTCGATCAATTTTTGAAAAATCTTTGATAACAATGCGATGTTCCATCCACAAAAAACCAGCAGAAATCAATACGCCAAGATAGGCAAAAATACCCAGCTGTGCACTCATCACAAAAAGAAGCCAAAACAATACCGTTTGTGCGTGAAAAAGCCGTGAAATGAAAAAAGTTGCTTCTTGTCCAAATTTTGACGGAATTGAAAAAAGACCATTTTGCTTGTCATATTCCATATCTTGAAGTGAATAAAGCAAGTCAAATCCTGCCACCCAATACATCACACCCAAAGAGAGTAAAATCGCCCAAAGTGGTATATGTTCACCCACTGCAACCACCCCAGCGATAGGAGCAAGCCCTAAAGAAAGTCCCAAAACTAAATGCGCATAAGGAGAAAACCTTTTAAATAAAGAATAGCCACCTAGAACAGTAAGAATAGGTATAGAGAGATAAAATGCCAAATCATTAATCATATAGGCTACGACGATAAAGATACCTGCGTTAAGACCAATAAACAGCTTCATATTACGGATACCAATTCTACCGTCAACACTCGGGCGACTTTGCGTTCTAGGATTCTCTTTATCAAT
>JAQWCT010000071.1 GCA_028705785.1 Sulfurospirillaceae bacterium
TCCCCAAGTTAAAACATCCCACTCTTTTGGTGCTTTTCTATTGGTTAAGAGTTGTTCAAAGACTTCTTTTTCACTTGAGGTGATGGAATACTCAAGGGTTACCCCATATTTTAGTAATTGATGCTCAATCCCCCGCCATAAAAACATAAATCTCTCCATCGTTACGACTTTAAGATGCAATCCATTTAAAATATTTTTTAACTCTTTTTCTTCATTAATGCCTTGTGCAGTCGCTACTTCGCCCCATGTTAAAAGTTCTTTTGAGGCAAGGTTGACAGAACGATAATTCACAGAAGCTTCTGTTGGAGCTAGATAACCTTCTTTTTTATACACAAAATTAAGCAAATTACTCTGATTAATAGCTTTATTCAGTGCTATTCTTATTTTTTTATCTTTTAGCTTTCCCTCAGGTTTGAGTAAATTAAAATAAATAGAGATATTGTTGGTTGAAGGTTTGGTATACAATCTTGCGTATTTTGAAAGTACCGTTTCCACTTTTTTGTTAAAAGGAATGGGCGTAATGTCTAAAGTACCCTCTTCAAGTACCATTTTAACCGCTTCTTTGGAAGTAAGCTCCGTATAAATCGTGATATTTTCAATATAAGGCATTCCCTTTTCATAATAATGAGGGTTAGCTTTAAGTGAAACAATAGGGGTTTGAAATCGTCCTGTTGCAAAACCATCGACTAACATGTAAGGGCCAAGACCATACGGACCAGCTGCTTGCATACTATTGGAATTGCTTTGAGAGCCCTCCCCCGTACTCCAACCATATTTTTTCAGATATGAAGAGGTATAAAGGTTGATGGTGGTTAAGTCATTGAGAAGCATCCCATATGGTTTAAAAAGATGAAATCGTACGACATAAGGAGAAACTTTCGTCACACTTTTAAGTCGTTTATGAATGTCTGAATAGACAAAAGGGTCTTTGAGAAAGAAATTAAAATTTTCGATAACCGAATCTGCATTAAAGGGTGTTCCATCTTGAAATAAAACCCCTTTTTTTAATGAAAATTCATAAGTTAATGCATCAATTTTTTGGTAGGAAGTTGCCATCATATATTCCCAGCCCTCGCTTTTTCCACTGGAGCGAAGAAGGGTTCCATTGACAAGTTTTGAGATATAAAGATATGGCATCGTAGGAAGAAAAACTTTGATGTGAGAACCTTCGACGCGCTCATGCACTAAATTGGCACTGGTATCATCCCCACGATAATAAAAATTTTGATTCTCTTGATTCCCAAAACACAGTGAAGCAAAAAGGACAACAATGATAAGATACAATTTAACACATTTCAAATCTGTATCCAACTCCTGATAAATTTGTAATAAAATCTTTAGGTAGCTTTTTTCTCAAATTTCTGACTAAAGAGCGCAAAGCACTATCTGTCATCACATCATCTTGCCATACTTGTACTTGCAATTCCTCATAGGTCACAATGCGTTGTTTATTATGCAACAAAAGTTCTAAAAAGATAGCTTCTTTTTTATTCACATGGATTAATTCACCTTGATAAGTAAGATGTTTATGGTCAAAATTGTAGTGATATCCACAGGGTAACTCATACACGATGGTATGGGTTTTTGAAATTCTATTTAGACACCGTGAGAGAGCGTCCATCAAATCATTGAGATTGACAGGTTTAACGATGTATTGTTCGAGATGTAAATTCACCACATTGAGTAGATATTCTTTGTCTGTATGTGCAGAGATAATGACAATAGGTGTTGATTCGTCTTCTTTTCTGATAATTTTTGCAAGTTCAATACCCGTCATTATAGGCATTAAAATATCGGTTATTACGATATCTGGTTTCTCTTTATGGTACAAAGCGAGTGCAACTTTTCCATTTTCCGCTTCGATCACTTCTTTAGTATAATAACGAAGAGAAGCGGCAATATTGGTTCTAATTCCTTCTTCATCTTCAGCATAAAGAATTTTCAAAGTTTTCAGTCGTTCATAAAACAGCTTATCCATCTTCAATTCTCCTTGAATTAGTGTGCGACAAAAGATATTTTTGTTTTTGCAAGACTTGCAACTTGTATCCCGCCTCAACTTCCCTTATACATCAAATTAACTTGAATGCTCAATTCATGTTTGCCGACCCCTTTGGGTATGATAATAGTGGTGGGATACCAACCTTGAGCTTCAGGCTTTTGCTTGGGAGATTTTAAAGTATCTACAAATACACTCACCATATAGCCAGAGGGTAATTTCGGTTTTTCAAGTTTTATTATAACTAAGTTTTCTTTACCAACCTTATATTCTTTTGGCTCTTCAAAACTAACCTTTTGGTGTGATAATTCGTCAAATAAGGGATCTCCAAAACTACAAACAGCTGGGGCAGGAGAGCCCCAACTGAAAGAAAGTATGGAAGATATTAAAGTAACGATAGATAAAAATCGTTTCATCATCTATCCTTTGGGTTGTCTGTATATCTCCTTGGGCATGGAAGGGAGGATAAAACGCGTACTCGGTTTAGTATCCGCATTAATCGCATAATCAATACCAACAGGGGCTGGCATTCCTAAATCTTTATATTTTGGATCATGTAGGTCGATAATGGCGATAGCACCCACTGGACAAGCTTGAACACATGCTGTTTTTTTGCCCTCATCTTGTCTTTCCCAACACATACTACACTTTTCAGATTTACCCATTTTGTCATTGAACTTTGATGCACCAAAAGGACAAGCTTTAACACAGCCACCACATCCGATACAAATGCTTTGGTCATGCTTGACAATACCGGTTTTTGGGTCTTTCGTTTGTGCAGCAACAGGACAAATGGCTACACACGCTGGGTTTTCACAATGGTTACATGCCAAAGAGAAGTAAAATCTCTCAATAGGCATCACCACTTTAGGTGCTTTTTGATAGGAAACAAGTGTTGGTAAGATATTGTTATTATCGATGAGATAATCCTCTGCTCCAACTTCTCTTACTTTTCTCCACAAAATCCCTTTGTCTTGATGATATTGATTTTTACAAGCCATCGCACAGGTATTACAGCCAAGGCAGATACTGCCGTCTACTAAAAAAGCTTTTTGCATAATAATCTCCCTTATATTTTTCTAAAATTAACAAATGTATCGTGAAGCGCAACACCAGGCGCGCCTGTTTTAAAAGCACCCATATCGGAACTTGTGTCATCGACGAGTTCATTGACATTGTAAATATTGTTGTTATACCATTGTTCGTACATTAAAACCGTTCCTGGTTGAACATTATCTGTGAGTTTTGCTTTAAGCCTCAAAAGACCTTGTTTATTAAATACAGCGACCGTATCTCCCTCTTGTACACTTTTCATGAGTGCATCATCAGGATTAATATAAACAGCTGGTTCAGGATGTACATCTTCCATCCACTCTAAATTTTGGAACTGTGAGTGTAAACTCCATCTACTGTGTGGTGAAGTCATACGGAATTTATCGTACGGTTTTCGCACTTCAAGATATTTGGGTAACGCACTTCCAAATAACTCTAATGATTTTTCAGAATAAAACTCAAATTTACCACTTGGTGTTTGAAACTTACCATCCGCATACGGGATAACTGCTTTTGCTTTAATGGGACCTTTTTTAAGTTCTTCCCATGATTTGATGCCAAACTGCTCGTAAATGCCAGGATTAAACTCTTTCATAGTCATCTCTTTGGTATCTACACTTTGAGGGAAAGTACAAGAGCCCGCTTGAAGTTTGTTCATATGTTTTGAAAGCAATGCCGCAATTTCAAGGTCAGATTTCACTTCAAAAATAGGCTTAATAGCTTGTTCGTTGATAGTGAGCCAATAATGCCAGTAAGATACATTGACATCTGTTTCTTCAAACTGTGTAGCAACGGGGAGAACAATATCTGCCCATTTAGCTGTTTCATTAAAGAATTGGTCTGCAACAACCACCAAATCAAGTTGTTGGAAAGCACGAATGAGTTGATTTCGGTCAAAATCTTGTGCAAATGGATTTTTACACGCAACCCACAATAATCTTACTTTTGGCTCTTTTGCATTTAAAAGTTCGCGTGCTGTTTTGTTGATATTTAAGAAGCGATCTGTATAGTTTGATTTTGCATCTTTGCCTTGAGCAACATCGCCTTTTGCAGCTTCAGGTCCTGTGTACCCTATGCTACCCTCAGGTTTTGGCATACTTAAGGCGGCATAATTAAAGCCCCATGTATTAAGGTGACCATAACGAGCACCGCCTGCATATTTACCAATATTGCCAGTCACTGCAACCAAAGCATCGATGGCACGAATCATTGAACCACCATTGGTATGGCGTTGCATTCCATAACCCATCCAAATAGTCGCCGGTTTTGCTTTTGCAAATGATAAAGCCAACTCTCTAATCATCTCAAGAGGAATACCTGTCACTTTTGAAACTTCATCTAACTTGATATCTTTATCCAAATACTCTTTTAACTCTTTAAAGCCTTTAGAATTTGCATCAAGCCATTTTTGGTCATGTAGTTTTGCATCAATAATGATTTTTTGCATTCCAAGTGCGAGTAAGCCATCTGTTCCGGTTTTGATTTGGATGTATTGACTAGCCTTTGATGCCATTTCTGTAAATACAGGGTCAATGACAACAACTTTAGCGCCTTTTTTCTTTGCTTCATAGATATATTTCATTGAGTGAATCGAGTTACTAGCAGGATTGACACCCCAAAGAATGATAAACTTACTGTCTTTCATCTCTTCTGGGTCATTACACCACATATTTCCCATATCAAGGTTTTGTGCATCAATACCTGCTGGCCAACACGGCGTTCCAGCCAAACGAGTGGTATAACCAATAGAATTAAACATACCCTCAATACCATAATGCGTGATACCAAAGTTACCAGAATATTTCGTCAAAGCAGCACCAAGCATCGTGCCATCTTCTTTTTTAATTTCAAGCAATTTTTTAGCGATAATTTCCATAGCACTATCCCAAGAGATACGCTTCCAGTTTCCACTGCCTTTACCGCCAACTTGCATCATCGGATATTTAAGTCTTCGCGCTGAGTAAACGCGTTTTACATAAGAATTACCTTTCACACAACAGCCTCCATTGGTGTAAGTAGACTCTTGTGCTCCTTCGATAAACTGCATCACGCCATCTTTAACAAATGTCTTGATGCTACAGGTATCGTAACAATTTCTTGGACAGGCATTTCTAAAAGTTTGATAACTTTTTTCTCCCAGATAAGGGATTTTTGTATTTAAATCTTCATTAGCTTCTAATAGTCCTCCCGGAAATGAAGATAAAACGCCACTTGCTGCCAACCCTTTTAGAAAACTTCTTCGACTGATACCATCATGTAAGACGGCATCAACTTTTTCTTTTGAGTAACTCATGCGGGAACTCCTTATGTATTGGTTTCTCTTATCAGTAAAGATTTGAGCTTATGTAAAATAAACACGATTGCCTCTGAGCTAAACTCCTCATTTTTCAAAGCTTTTGCGATAAATTGAGGCACCCATTGATTGAGGTGTTCGTGTAAAAAATAGTTGCGAAGGTCAAAAAGATAGTCCATGTCTTTGACTTCTTCGATATACAGTAGTTGGTAATACGCATCTAATTCGATGCCAAGATGGTCATCAGGAATTTTATTTTGCAAAGGAAAGGTAAATCCCATCGTTTCATACAATTCCCTTACATGTAAAGTGCTTTTTGACATCACGACATCAGAATCATCTAAATAAACAGAGGAAAAAGGGTCGGCTATAGGAGAAAATGGACCTACAAAATAACGATTGAAATCTGATTCAAGCAATGCTTCTGAGGTATCAATATCAGATTTAAATCCATCAAATGCCAATTTTAAAGCGTGTGAATCTTGACTAGCAAAGATATCGCGGAGTAACTTTACTTCTTGTAGTCGTGGAGAGAGTGGTAAATCGTGTTTTTGCTTTTGCATCTTAGGCTCCTTTTGCAACCAAACAAAAGAATCTTAAAGAAAAAAAAGAGCAAAAAAATCGAAGAATTGGTTTAATCTCGTATTAAAATATCGGGCACGCTTTCCCATAGCAGTGTTGGTTAAATTTCTTCTGGCCACATTTGACTTTTTCCCCTGCCAAAAGCTTTACATGTAAGAACTCTTTTGAGAAAGAAAACGATATTTAGCACTGTCCATACCTCTATTATGTAATATTTTTGTTACAAGTTTAATTTACCATACGATTTATTATCGATCTGAATTGTGGTGTACTGACTATTATAAAATAATTAGTACAGGGGAAAACATTGTGTCTATGAACTTCATAGGCACATTAATGAGGGGTGTTCTCACCTATATTAAAAAGGAAAAAAATGGACTTTTTATCGCGAAGAGAGTTTATAAGAATCTCTGCCCTAAGTGCGTGTACTTTAGTTATTTCAACAGGTCTTAGTGGCTGTGGTAGCGATAGCAACAATGGTGTTGCTGTTAGCTTCAAACATGGTGTTGCCTCGGGTGATCCTCTACAAGATAAAGTTATCATATGGACAAGGGTGACAACAGACGCTAGCAGTATAGAGGTAAACTATGAAGTAGCAACGGATGATAAATTTACCACTATCATTCACAATGGTAAAACAACCACGAATTTGGCACAAGATTACACTGTAAAAATAGATATTCAAAACCTAAGTGCAGCTTCTGTGTACTATTATAGATTTTCAAGTAACGGCACAACTTCACCTGTGGGCAAAACAAAAACACTGCCTGTGGGTTCTGTGAGCCAAATTAAAATGGCAGTCTTTACATGTTCAAACTATCCAAATGGCTATTTTAATGCTTACATGGAAGCTTCAAAAATAACAGATTTGGATGTTACCGTACATTTGGGTGATTATATTTACGAATATGGTATGTATAAAAATGATGATTTTACAGCAAAAATTCCTGCGTATGCCACTTCCAATGCTGTAGCAATGGGGCGAGCTCTACCTGAAAACAATAACAAAGAGTGCATCCTTTTAGATGATTACAGAAGACGATATGCCCTTTACCATACCGATGCAGGACTTCAAGCCCTTCACCAAGCATTCCCAATGATTGCTGTATGGGATGACCATGAAATTGTCAATGATAGCTATAAAGATGGTGCAGAAAATCACGGTGCATCAGAAGGAGCATATACAGATAGAATTGATGCCGCATTGCAAGCCTATTTTGAATGGATTCCTATTCGTCCTATTACCAAAACAAAAGCCATCTACAGAACCTTTGATTTTGGTAATTTAGTCTCTTTAAATATGCTTGAAACCAGAGTAGTCGGTAGAGATAAACAACTGAGTTATGCTGATTATTATGATGCGCAAGGTAACTTTAATGCAACAACCTTTACCGCTGATTTAACCAATTCAGACAGAACGATGATGGGAATCACACAATTACAATGGTTACAAAGTGAATTTGCTTCATCAACAGCAACATGGCAGGTTTTAGGTCAGCAAGTGATTATGGGGCGTATGAATCTTCCTGCTGAAATTTTATCGCCTATTGCAAAGCTCGATAATCCAACGGCTTATGGAACAACCACAGAAGCATTATTAGCTCAAATCAACACCTCTTTAGGGCAACTCGCGACCATCAAAGGAAGAATCCTTCAAGGTGATACAACCGTTACAGCCAGTGAAAAAGCAAGAGTCAACACAACACTCCCTTACAATCTTGATGCATGGGATGGTTACTATGTCAACAGAGAAACGATATTTGGTACCGCAAAAGCTTATAATAAAAACCTTATCGTTCTTGCAGGGGACTCACACAACTCTTGGGCAAATGAGCTTAAAGATATGAATGGCGCCAAAGTTGGAGTCGAATTTGCTGTCACTTCGGTAACATCTCCTGGTATGGAAGAATATTTACAGCTTTCTTCAGCCGAGCAAGCTATGCAATTAGAAGCAGCTTTAGTATTATTGGTAGACGATTTAAAATATGTCAATCTGAATGACAGAGGCTTTATGGAAGTCGTGTACACACCCACAGAAGCCACTACAAACTTTTATTATGTGAGTAATTATGATTCAGCTACCTACACAATGAATTCAGCAAGAGCTAAGTCATTCAAAACAGTGGTAGGCTCACAAACACTCACGGCGCTATAACACCATTACCATAGGCTAAAAAGACATTTAGTCTATGGTAATACTATTTTACATGTAAAGCCAAATCTTTTAAAATATCGGGCACGCTTTCCCATAGCAGTGTTGGTTAAATTTCTTCTGGTCACATTTGACTTCTATTCCTGCCAAAAGCTTTACATGTAAGAACTCTTTGGAGAGTGAAGCGGCGATATTGAGCGCTGTCCAGACTTCTCGGTTGCAACATCGTGCGGCTTCGTACTGCGCGATTTGACCTAAAACAGCGTGGGTTACTTTTTGGGCTGAAGACCTTGCTTGGGCTTTCATGGGTGAGGACTCTAGGATGATGGAAAAAGCAATTCCCACACCTGCGGCTGCGCCACAAATACCTAAAAATCCACAAGCACCACCTGGTATGCTAGAGCCTCGGTTAAGTGCCGTTTGAAGTGCATTTGGGGGAAGTGTACCACCGAGATTGCGATAAGCGGTCAAAATGATGGCTGGAACCATGCTGTGATGTTCTGGCCCGTGTTTGGGGATGGAGGGATGCTCTCGTATCTGGTAAAAAAGTTTGAGCATATCGCTCTGCTTCGAAGTCATACATAGATGCTCAATGACCACCAAAGCTTCCTTGGAATGACATGCATCACAAACAAAATGCCCCTCTTTACATGTAACGCTACTTGGCTTTAAAACACCGCAATAATGGCATTTTTCTTCTTTTTCAACTACACCATAAACCAGCTCCTCACCACAGACCATACAGTTATGATTTTGTTTGGGAGGAACAAAACAAGTACAACAGTCTCCACTCTCTTGTGTGGTACGCATTTGTGTGTCATTGACGACAAAGCTTGCTTTTGCGCGTTTATAGGCTATAAAAGTCAAAGCATAGAAAGGATGTCCCTCTACTTCACGATAAGGCAGTTTTTTTATAAGTGTGACACTTTCAAACCCAGCTTCACTTAAAAGCCCTAAAAGATGTCGCTGACTTAGCGCACCTGCGATGCACTCACCGCTGAGTTTTTCGCTATTGCGGATTTTAGCACTGGCTTCTTCATCACAGATAACATCAGAGACTACCAGTCTTCCACCCTGTTTTAAAACCCTAAAGATTTGCGCAAAAAGTTTGCGTTTATGGGATGAGAGATTAAGCACACAATTCGAAGTGATGACATCGTAACTTTCATCACTTTGGGGGAGTTCTTCAAGATAGGCTTTTTCAAAAGAGAGATTGTTGTAGCCTAAGTTTTTGGTCACTTCTTTAGCACCCTCATTGGCAATGGAAAGCATGGAATCAAGCATATCGATACCTTTAACTTCCCCACTTTTCCCAACCAATTTTGAAGCGATGAAACACTCAACACCTCTCCCAGAGCCCAAATCCAAAACCCTCTCGCCCTCTTGCAGCGAAGCATCTAAGATAGGACTTCCACAACCGTATCCTCGAAATCTTAGTTGTGGTGGGATATGTGCAAGATAGCGTTCTTCATAACAAACAGGATTCAAAATATCTTCTTTATCCTCCAACGCCGCGTCATGATAAAATGACTTTACAAGGCGCAAAGAGGCGTTTTCACCTGTGGCGATTAAACAATTAGCATGGGTATGTCCTACCCCTTGCGATGCGCCACAACTGTACAAAATATCGCCCATTTCTAAACACAAGGCTGGAGCATCTGTTGGTACAGATTGTGCAACTTCTAGCATCATCCAAAGAGCGAGTTTTTCAAGCAAAGGCGTATAAGGGTCATCTCCCATAAAAGAGTGGCCATGGATAAAACTATGATCCAAATCGCCTCCGCCCAATAAAAACCGTAGCGGAGAAGAAAGGGTTGCTACAGAGCTTTTTTGTATCGCTTTGGCAACGCTACTGTGTAAGGCTTCGTCTATCGTTTTGCCCTCTAAACACATCTCAGAAATGCCAACTAATGCAGCAGAGGGATAAAAAAGCCCATCATATCCAAGCGCTAAAGAGTCCCGTCCTGAACTTGAACCATCGTGAACCGTTCCTTTGGGGGCAAAAATCTGTGTTTTAAGGGCTTCAAAATTGTCAATCACCACGCCATTTTCTGTGGCAACTTGATGCGCTTGTATGAGTGCGTTAAATAAAATATCCGTGGATAACATCTCTTCTTTAACCCCATTACCTATGGCAAAATACCATAGAAAATGCAGATGTGTTGCGCCTAGTTTTGCGACTAAGGGTATAAGCTGTGGAAGGCTTTGAACATTGAGGGGGTGCAAACACAACGAGAGTGAAAAACGATAACCTTGTGTTTTTAGCCATCTTAAATTGGCTTCTAATTTCGCAAAACTCCCGATGCCTCGAATCGCATCATGCTCATGGGGCAGTCCATCAAGACTGATTTGAAAATGCACTCGCTCTTTGGATAAATCTTTACATGTAAGGATTTTTTCCAACAACATACCATTGGTTAAAATCGCTACTTCACTCCCTTGGAGCAAAAGAATTTCTTGGATGATTTCGATGATTTGTGGATGTACAAAAGGCTCACCGCCACTGAGGACAAAGAGTCGACACCCTTTTGTATAAGCCTCTTTGATGTGTGGCAAGAGGGAAGAGAGCGTGAGCGTATCTTTTTCTTTGGGTGAAGAAGAAAATAAGCAATGCTTACATGTAAGGTTACATCGGTTGGTGAGGTGTATCCAAAATTCTCGCAAACGCTTTGTTTCTT
>JAQWCT010000274.1 GCA_028705785.1 Sulfurospirillaceae bacterium
AGATAATCGCTTTACCGAGATTGTATCTGACTCTCTTGCAGTGGGGGATAAAATTATCATTGATGAGAACAAAGTCACTGGTGCCAATGCAGGGTTTAGCGGACATGGACCAAAGATATTTTAATGCAAAATGTGATTGAAATCCAAAATCTGACAAAAAACTATCATACAGAAGCCGGTGAAGTTGCCGTACTTAAAGGCATCGATATGACGATTCAAAGTGGTGAATTTGTCGCTATCATGGGACCATCAGGGTCAGGAAAATCTACCTTTATGAATATCTTGGGATGTTTAGATAAAGCAAGTTCGGGAGTCTATATCCTTAATGGTAGCGATACGAATGAGCTTAATAAAGATGCTCTAGCACAACTTCGTAACCATGTCATAGGATTTGTTTTCCAAGGATTTAATCTATTGGCGCGTAAAACACTGATTGATAATGTAGCTTTGCCTTTGGTCTATGCGGGATGGGATACGAAAAAGCGTCGCGCTAAGGCGAAAGAGGTCTTAAAAAGCGTTGGGCTTGAAGCTTTTGGCACTTACTTCCCGAGTCATATTTCAGGGGGACAGCAACAACGCGTAGCTATAGCTAGGGCGCTAGTGAATTCTCCTAAACTGATTTTAGCGGATGAGCCAACGGGCAATTTAGATACAAAAACCAGTCAAGAAATCATGCAACTTTTTTGCGACCTCAATGAAAAAGAAGGTATTACGATAGTTATAGTCACTCATGAACCTGATGTTGCCGCTTATGCTAAACGATTGGTCAATTTTGTGGATGGTAAAATCCAACATGATGGCCCAACACAACAAGCGGGAGTAAAAGCATGAGTTTTGCGATGTTACTCGAAGCATGGAGTGCTATGGGTGCCAATAAACTTCGCACTTTTCTTACCATGCTTGGTATGGTTATTGGTGTGGGTGCGGTTATCTTGATGTCTTCCATTGGAGAGGGAACACAAGCTAAGGTTAAAGAGTCCATTGCCTCAATGGGAAGTAATCTTTTTATTGTCTTAGCGGGTTCTTCCACTTCAGGAGGTGCGCGTATGGGAAGTGGTGGGGTTCAGACTTTGACAGCGAGTGATGCTACTGCCATAGGTGAGCTTTCTTCGATTGCTGCGGCTGCTCCTGTGGCCTCTGGTACAGCACAAATCGTATACCAATCTGCCAACTGGAATGTACAAATCATCGGAACAACACCACAATATCTTCAGGTGCGCGATTGGGTGCTTGAAAGTGGTTTTGGCTTTGGCGACTCGGATGTAAGAGGTTCAACAAGGGTTGCTATCTTGGGTAAAACAGTCGTAAAAAATCTTTTTGGCGATGAAAACCCTGTGGGCAAAACTATCCGCATCAAGCAAAGCCCCTATCTTGTAGTGGGTGTACTCGAAGGCAAAGGTCAAAGTTTGGATGGTAGAGATCAAGATGATACGGTTTTAGTCCCTGTAACGACAGCACAAACTAAGCTTTTTGGAAGTCAGTTTAAAGGAACAGTTCGTTTTATCATGGTGGAAGCAACTTCAGAAGAAGTGATGCCAAAGGCTGAAAAAGAGATGGTACAACTGTTAAGGCAACGACATAAACTAAGAGAGAGTGCTGAAGATGATTTTAGTATTCGTAACCTCACAGCTTTAGCTAATACCGCAGCGGAGACGACCAAAGCGATGTCTTTGATGCTTGCCGCCATTGCTTCTATCTCCTTGCTTGTGGGTGGCATTGGCATTATGAATATCATGTTGGTGTCTGTGACGGAGCGAACAAGAGAGATTGGTATTCGTATTGCGATTGGGGCAAGGCAAAGAGAGATTTTAGTACAGTTTTTACTTGAAGCATTGATGATTTCTATCATTGGATGTTTGATTGGCGTTGGGCTTGGTGTGGGTGGTGCGATGATGGTAGAGAATTTCTTACCTATTAAAGCACTGGTCACGCAAAATTCAATTCTTATCTCTTTTGTCGTTGCAACAGGCGTGGGTGTCTTTTTTGGCTTTTATCCTGCCTACAAAGCTTCAAAATTAGAGCCTATTGAAGCACTCCGATACCAATAATGCTATAATTCTTCAAAATACAGTTTGGGAATAGGAAATGAAACTACTTTTAATTGGTGCTGGAAATATGGGTGGAGCGATGCTCCAAGGCTTACATGTAAGAGATATTACCGTAGTTGAGCGCAAGATTGCCTCGGCAAAAATGCTACAAGAACGCTATCCTTCGATTAAAGTGGTGCAAGAGACTCCATGTCTTGATGGTTATGTGGTTATTGTAGCTATCAAACCTCAATCTTTTGGAACTTTGAAAACTACAGGCATTGCAGAGGGTGTTATCTCTATTATGGCAGGGATTTCACTCGAAAAGCTTAAACTTGGTATTGCTGCAAAGCAGTATATTCGTTCCATGCCCAATATGGCGGCAACCGTTTGTAAATCAGCAACTTCAGTGTGTGGTGATGCCTCTTTTAAAGAGACTGCTATCGACATTCTTAGCGTTATTGGTCGATGTTTTTGGGTTGAGAGTGAAAAAGAGTTTGACATCGCTTCAGCGCTTGCAGGTTGTTCTCCTGCGTGGATGGCATTAGTAGCAGAAGCGCTGAGTGATG
>JAQWCT010000072.1 GCA_028705785.1 Sulfurospirillaceae bacterium
TCATGTAAATTACTGGTGATATTAAAGTCTGCTTGTTTTTTACCCTCACCAATCAATTTTGAGACTTTGGCAAGTTTTTCGATAGGACTACTTAATTGCATCGAAAAATAGTAGGCTAAGAGCATGTATAAAATACTGATGCCAATGCCTAAGTACAATAAGTTTTGATGCAAGACATTAACAGACTCTAATGCCTTAGAAATAGGCTGTCTTACGATAATGCTCCAGCCCAAATCGGTTGATACATTGGATTTTACTTTCACAAACACACTCAGATACTGATGGTCGCTCTCCCACTCCATGATTTCATAGCCGTCTGTTTTTTTCAAGCGTTCTGGAATTTTGATAGCGCCAATACTCGCATGGGGATACAAAATTTTGCCATCAACACTGATAACAAATATTTCAATACCTCGTGATTTTGCATCTATGGGCATCGCTGATTCAAAGACCCTTTTTGCCCAGGCCCAGTTCGCATGTGCCGCAATGACACCTATTAAAGTGTTATTTATATCGTAAATAGGAGATGCGAAATCAATAAAGCGGATAGGTTCATTTGGATCTTCCGAGGGTTTTAACATTTTTTCTAACAGTTTAGCTTCGTGAACATCCCCCACATAAGAGGATTGACTTCCTTGTTGAAACCATGGACGGATAGAAACATTCACATTTTCCAATAACCCATTGGTTGCTACTTGAACAACGCCTTTTTCATCCGTAATCCCAATCCACGAATAATCAGCATAAGAGCTTTGCATGTTATTTAAGACAGTGCGTATGTCTTGACGATCGAAATGGCGATTTCTTAGTAAAGGGCTTTTACTAAAGAGTATCATTTCTCGTTCACGCTCTTTGAGCGTATCACTCATTGTATGTGCCATATCTCTTGCGATACTTTGAAGCGATTGCACATTGGCTTGTGTCATTGCTTTACTTGCAACATCGCTAAAATAGAGCATAATAAACAAGCCAAGTACAAGTGTGGTAAAACCAAAAACCAATGTTAATCTATTTCGAAAACTACCTAAGAAATTTTTCATGAAATTTTAATCCTAATGGATAAATAAAAATAAGATTATACTTTTTTATCTTTATAAAAACAACGCAAGAGGCAAATACTTTGGAATTTTAGACCTATAAACTCATTTGGAGATAAGCTTGAATGAAGTATGATTGTGAAGATATTTAAGTCTTCAAGGAGTTGTGATGGATTGTGAAGCTGTTGGTCAAAGTGCGAGTGAATATTTTACGGAAGGGTATTTGTGTAGTGAGTCTGTTTTGATGGCGGTGGCAAAGGCTGCGAAGATTGATTCTCCTCTTATTCCTGCTATGGCTACTGCCTTTGGGAGTGGTTTGGCTAGAACGAACAGCACTTGTGGTGCGCTTAGTGGTGGCATCATGGCATTGTCTTTGCTTGGAGGTAGATCCATGCAAAGTGAAACATATGATAAACTTTATGCCAATGTCGCACTTTTGAAAGACAATTTTCATGAAAAATTTGCCTCACATGAGTGTTCAACGCTTCTGGGTTTTTCGCTTAGCGATAGTGATGCCAAAGAGAAGTTTGTTGCAGGTGATTGTCGTCAGTGTAAATGTACACACTATGTTGCTTTTGCGGCGCAAGAAGTGTGTCGTATCGTTTCATAAATTCCACAATTTCCAAAGTGTTTTAACACCAAAGAGCGCTAAAAAAATACCGATAATTTTTTGCAATGGGTTGAGCCATGGTAGGAGTTTGAGCGCTTTGGTGTTTCCAAAGAAAAGTGCAACTGCCATATCCCACACCAACAGTAAAACTATCATCCATAATGCGTAAAAAATCCTTATATGTAAAGATGTTTCAAATGAGACAATTGTAAAAAGAATCGAGAGGTAAAAGAGGGCATTTTTTGGATTGAGAAGAGCGGAAAAGAATCCTGAGCTTAGAAGTTTATAACGAGATGGTTTTGGGTCATGACTGTTTTGTTCCAACTTGGGTTTGGGTGCATTGATAAGCATATAGCCTAGATACATCAAAAAAAGTGCTCCTCCAAATTCAATGAGTGGAATAATAAAGGGATAATCCACCAGCAATCCATGCCCCACATACGCCAAGACGATATAAAAAGCGTTGCCAAGGGCAATGCCGATGCAATTCCACCAAGCCGTTTTATAGCCGTATTGGAGGGCATTGCGGAGGATAAGAAAAAAGTCTTGACCGGGGCTTAAAAGTGCTAAAAAATAGATGGAAGTAAGGGTCAAAAACTCTGCTGACATGGGATGAACCTTTTTTGATACGCAGTATAGGCAAAATCAAAAAAGTGTTATTGTATAAAATTGACTTGGTACTCTTTGGGGGTAAGGGCAGTACGGCGTTTGAAGAAACGGTGGAAATGGCTTTGGTCAACGAAACCACAATACTGAGCGCAAAGTGATAGCGAAACACCTTCTTGCAATAACTTTTTAGCATGATGGATACGCATATCGAGCCAATAATGCTTAGGTGTACAGCCAAAGGCTTTTTTAAATCGTCTCAAAAGAACAAAAGCATTGATGTTAAAACGCTTGGAAAGTTCATCAAGGCTTACACTCTCATCCATGCGATTTTCGAGAAAATCAGCTATTTCTTGCAAGGTAGCATCAACACTTTTGAGCGCACCACTGCTAGAATAGAGCCAAAAAAACGATACTAGCCATGACTCAAAAGCCTTTACATGTAAAGGTGAGTAATCTTGCGATAAAGCTGTGATGATACGGACAAACTCATCATGGAGAGCTTTGTGATAAATGAGTGGCGTTGAAAGTGGAAAAATACACTGCTTCTCCAAACACAAATCCCTATCGATGTAGACCATAAAGTAGCTTCTTTTGGTTTCTTTGTAAGGATTGCAGGAGTGTTGTGTGTGAGGTTCTATAACGGCAATAGCCCCTTTTTGGAGTAAAAACTCACCATTGGGTGTGTGAAAAAGTGTTTGTCCCTCAAGCATGACGCCCAAAGAAAGAGTAGGATGAGAATGTGCTTCATAAGCTCTATCGCTCTTTGTTGTGAGTCGTATCTCAACAGAGGGAAATTGTGGATAGCGAATGAGTTTTGAGGTAGTTGAAAATGGTGCTTGCTTCATGGTAGTATTATAACTGACATTACACACTATTTACAACTTTGCATGAACTTTAATCAATGCAGAGGCTAGGCAAGATGACAAAGGTTTGGCTAAAGCCAAATCAAAGTCATCTTAACGACGCATATGTGTTGATTAAAGCTCACCCCGTAGGGGCAAAACAAAAAGACATCATCTGCGTCGTTAGATTTCATCGCCATAGCTTTAGCTATGACTCAAAAATCTGCCTAGCATCTAATCCCTTTTTGTTTTGTGAAAAGTTGCAAATAGTGTGTAAGGTCAGTTTGAATATAATTTTGAAAATAAAAACAAGGTTTGAGATATGAAAGGCTTCTTTTGTCTATTAGGAATATTTGTTTTTTCGTTACATGTAGGGGCGTTGGATTTTGCCAAAGAGAGTAGCTATCAAAATGCATGTGATGGTGGCGATGGACAGAGTTGTTTGAAACTTGGTGCGATGTATCATAGTGGTGATGGCGTAGGGCAAAATTTTCTCCATGCAAAAGAGCTTTACACCGATGCGTGCGATGTCAATGTGAGTGAAGGTTGTTTGAATTTGGGCTTTATGTATGAAAGTGGACAGCTTGCTGGGGGTTTTCAAAAGGCAATCGATTATTATAAAAAAGCATGTACGCTTGAAAATGCCAAAGGATGTGCAAGTCTTGCTATTTTGTATGAAAATGGACAAGGTGTGGAAACAAACCTTGAAGAAGCTGTGAATTATTATGATAAAGCGTGCGATGGAAATGATGGTGGGAGTTGCGCGCATTTAGGGTTGATGTATGAGAATGATGAAAATTATGTTGATGCGGCTTTGTACTATCAACGCGCGTGTGATGCGGGAGAAGCAAAAGAATGTTCAGCGCTAGGAATGTTTTACTATATGGGACAAGGTGTAGAACAAAACGAAGAAAAAGCTTTGAAATTTTTCAAAAAAGCGTGTGAGATGGGCGATGAGAGTGGTTGTAAAAACGAAGAGATTGTTCAAAAACAAATTGAGTCTAATGACAAAGAATTAGAAAAATTTTAGGCTTTGTCAGTCTTTACATGTAAGAATTTACAAAGGTAGTTTTTCAACAGGTACAGGCTCGGCATGGTAGTATCCTTGCGCGAAATCAATATTTAATTCTTTAACGATTTCATCTATGGCTTGATTGAAAACGAACTCTGCGACAGTTTGCATTCCCAGTCTTTTTGCAAAATCGTGGATAGTCGCAGCAATTTGATAAGAGTTGTTGTCCACGGCAATCTCTTTGATAATCGTACCATCTATCTTTAAAACATCAGCATTAAATTGAGCCAGATACGCGAAGTTTGAATAGCCACTACCAAAATCATCAATGGCAATTTTTACACCAAGTTCTTTGACGGTTTTGATAAAAGTTGTGATAGTAAGATAATCTTGAATAGCTTCTGTTTCGGTTAATTCAAAGGTAATGCGTGAAGGTTCTTCAAAATTGATAATGGCATTTTTAATAAAAGCAACCGTTTCTTTATCCTCAATATCTTCGACAGAGAGGTTAATAGCGATATCTTCCTCTCTTGAAGCAAAGTCATAAAGTGTTTTTTCTATCATTATGCGTGTTAGTGTGGGATAATATTTTGATTTTTTAGCAACTTCCAAAAAGAAGTATGGTGTATAGACTTTACCGTTTTCATCAATGAGTCGAATGAGGCTTTCATATTTTGTGGTACATTTGGTTTTAACATTAACGATAGCTTGGTAGTAGGGAACGATTCTATCGTTCTCAATGGCATTTTTAAGAGTGCTGAGCATGTGAAAATTCTGTAGATAGATAGCTTCTTCTTTTTCACTTGATAGAAACCAGTCACAGTTTTTTAAGCGAGCTTGTTTGAGTGCTTCCTCAGCACGCGAGAGAATTTGGGCTTTTTTATTGGCTATACCTACGCTGATGCGCGCAGAAATGCCCTGTAATTCAGATAAAAATTGATGTGCGTGGATTTGCTGAATGATGTGTTCTATTGTTTTGCAAAACAGCTCTGTTTTTTCCCCATCATTCAAGATAACAAAATTATCTGCATCGAGTTTGTAGAGCTTATAGGATGAAGAGGGAAGCATTTTGGGGAGGGTATTTGCAAACTCTTTTAACATAGTATTTCCACTTTCAAATCCATAAAAACGGTTTATTTCACCAAAGCTATCAATGTTGACAAGAGCAATTATCGGATTGCTAGAAGAGGCAAGGTCATCAAATAGTTTAATCCTATTGGGAAGATTTGTTAAAGCATCAGTTGTTTGTTTTTGAATTTGCTGTTGTTGTGTGATGATTTTTGTAAGGTCATTACGGGTTGAGATAAACTCAATAATATTTTTATTTTCATCAAAAAGTGGAACGATGGTTGTATCGACATGATATGCTTCGCCTGATTTTGTTCTATTGGTTATCATACCTTGCCAAATCTTACCTTTGGTAATCGTTTGCCACATATCTTGAAAAGTGGATGAGTGCATGTCGGGATGGCGGATAATACGGTGTGAACGACCAATAAGCTCTTCTCTTGTATAGCCAGAAATCTTAACAAAGAGATCATTGACATAGGTAATGATACCTTTGGTATTCGTTTTAGAAACGATAGAATTTGCATCAAGTGCTATTTTATAAGCATCTAATGTTTTGATAGTATGTTCTAATTCATCAACTATGGCATTGGTCAAACGAGACATAACGGCAATATTTTGGTGTTTTTCATCAAGTTGTATAACTTTTAAAGCGGGTAATGTTTCCATATGCTCTTGTTCACTAAGGGCTAAAATAGTGGTTGTTAGATTGAGCATTTGTGTAGATTGTGGTGTTTTGAAAAATTCACCATAGCTGAAAAAGCCACTCGTAGTGTCAAGTACATTGCAGATATGGAACTCATTTTCAAGAATTTTTCCTGCAAAAGCCTTGCATCCCATACAAGAATATATCCAAAATACTTCTGGTTTTTGAAGAAGAATGGAGTCATTATTTTCAATAATAGCATCAATATTGGCTATTCCAAAGCGAACTTTATCTCCAATCGCAAAATTACCTCCAAATACCAATGCCCCCTCTGTAATCGCAATAGGGGCTCTAGCAATATTTACGCCATTTTCAGTTTTAATAAGTGGAAATTTGACAATACTTGAGGGTAAATTTGCAACAATATCATCACCAAAATAATGACGAATAACTTCACAGATAGGTCGTGAATCTAGTTCAAAAATAGTGTTGTCTTGCACTTTAGTGATGACCATGGGTTTACCGATAGGATTCCAGTTGAGCTTCCATTGATTTTGTATCTTAAGTGTGGCATTATCAAAAGCAACACCAACCACACCATTAGAAAATACCTCACCATTGAGGGAAATGAGTGTTTTAGAAAATCTCTCATAGTCCGCAGCAGCCCCACCTGCGATAATGAGGTCTTTGCAAACAGAATCAACTCCATGTAAAAAATATTCAGGTTTACCTTTGAGTCCTTCACTAAAAAAAATAGCCACTTTAACATGTTTTTTCGGAAGTTTTTTACCGATAGATTTTCCTCCATTAAAATCGCAAGTAGGACTAGAAAGAGGGATGAGTTTCGTGTGTGAAAAAGCGCAAAAAGAAATCAATACAGAATTTTCTAGCATTTTACCATCAAGGATTTCCCCTGCGGTTGTGACGCCCAAAATAGTAGCATTGGGGAGTAATGAAAAAAGTTGTCTGGACATTTCTCCAAAAAGATATTCATCATTTCGTCCATCAAAAAACTGAACCAATAAGTTTTTTTCAGTTTGAAAGGCATTGTTTTCGATATGTTTTAGAAGGGATAAAGAATTTTCAAATTGGAAGTTTAAAACTTTCATAAAATATTTTTCCTATTAATTTGGATAAATAATGAGTCATTATACATTTTTTTTGATGTGCTGTATAGGATTTGATTTTGATATAATTATCTTAAATCGTTCAAGGAAGTAAGATGGAAAAAGAGTTACAAAGTTTGCAAAAATTTTATGATATCGCCATAGCCTTTCTCATCAACTATGGGTTTCAACTTGTTGGTGCTTTTATCATTATCTTGTTGGGTTGGTTCGCTTCAAGGGCTGTTTATCGATTTTTGATGAAGCTCTTTTTGAGTCAGCATTTGGATGAGACACTTTCAAAATTTATAGCCCATGTTGCACGATTGTTAGTTTTGGGCGCTATGGCAGTGATTGCACTGGGGAAAGTGGGGATTTCAATCGCTCCTTTTGTTGCCGCCATTGGTGCTATTTCTTTGACGGCGGGTTTGGCATTGCAAGGCAGTGTTTCTAACTATGCTGCGGGTATTTTGTTGATTATGAGTAGACCTTTTAAGGTGGGAGATACCGTTTCCATCGCCAATATTTATGGTGTCGTTGAAGAGATAAAGCTGGCGTACACAACACTACGAAACGAAGATGAAGAGCTTATCACCGTGCCAAATAAGCGCATGATAGGCGATATTTTGGTCAATTCTTTTGCATATCGCGTTGTCGAATCGAGTATAGGAATCGCGTATGATGATGCACCACAGAGAGCCATCGAGGTTATTAAAGCAGTATTGCATGATTTTAAAGAGCTTTCTCATGAGCATCAAGCGGTCATTGGTATCGCAAAATTTGGTGATAGTTCTATCGAAATTGGGCTTCGCTATTGGGTGCCTACTAAGAGCTTTTTTAAAACGCAGTACGAGGTCAATTTAGCGATTTACCAAGCCTTACATGTAAACCATATTACCATTCCTTTTCCGCAGAGGGAAATTAAAATTATTGGAGAGAAAAGTTGATTCCTAAGAAATATGAATTTGTTACTTTTGCGTTTTTTATGTCTTTATTTATGACGATTTTGATGTCGTTTGTAGTGACTTTTGTCAATGTCGGATTTATTGATGGTTTCTTTGTGATGTGGGGAAATGCTTTTATGAGAGCCTATGTTGTCGCATTTCCTGCTGTTTTAACGGTTGTTCCATTGGTGAGAAAACTCGTCAAAAAGTTGGTTTCTCCTACTTAAAGAAATTCACCAACCCAAGCACCATCTCAACACCAATGATAATGATGATAATCCACTCTAAAAACTCACTGTGTTGTTGGTTGGTAAGATCTAATGCCATGCTGATGTCATCTTTGAGGCTGGAGAGTTTATAAGCAACGATTTCAAATCTATCTTTGATTTCGAGTATGGAAGCCAGAAGATTGTAAAGATGTTCCGTCTCTTCGTTGTCCCATAAGATATTTGGTTTATCAAGCAAAAACAAGTCTGTGACCATCGCATGTCGTATGAGGATGAGGTTTTTGGCAAATTTGGTTAGTTGTGTGCGTTTAAGTAACGAAAAACTATGGGTCAAATCAAAGAGTTGTTTGCTTTGCGAGAAATGCACTTCCAAATCTTGCTCGTATTTTTCCAATCCCACGCTTTGCGAAACTACCAGTGCAATGATAATGAGAGAAAGTGTTGAAGACTCTTTGAGGATAATGCAGTCGTTATTAACCTTACATGTAAGCTCTATTGTGGGGTCAATGATGATGGGATAGTCTTGATGAATGCAGTGTTGTTCAAATGTCTCAGCCTCTTTAATATCCAGTAAAAGTAAGGCTTTAACAATATCTTCTCGTGTATAGTTGATAAAAGTAATGACATTAAACTGTGTATAGATGATGTACGATTCTCTGTACTCGGAATAAAAAGCTTTTTCAATTCCTTTTTTCAAAGAACAATCCAGTTTTTTTTCAACCTCATGTTTAAGGAATGGCTTAGGCAAGGAAATAGAGATAAGGGAAAGTTTTTGTTGCATAGATAGCTCCTGTAACCGCAGAGATAAAAGAATAGTATAACATAGCAAATCTACAAAAAGGTTACGAGTTTATTAACATATGCACTGTATAATGTGTTCAAATATTGATTATAGGATACATATGCGTTTGTTTTGGATAGGAATGATGGTCTGTGGGGTTGTGAATGCACTGTTTGCGCAGGCGATGGATGAGACGGATTCGCTTTTGGGAAAGATGGGAAACTCTTTTACATGTAAGAAGCTTGATGCGACTCAAACTTTGAGTCTTGAAGAGGTTGTCATGGTAGCACTGTGTAACAATCCTCAAACGACCATTGCGTGGCAATCTTCGCTTTATCAAGCCGCTTTAGTAGGGGTGAGTGAGTCTTCTTTTTATCCCTCTTTGAGTGCCAATGGCTCTGCACTGAAAAGTGAGGGAAGTGACACAGTAAACGCCAATCAAACAAAGATAGACATGACACTTTCCTATCTTTTATACGATTTTGGCAAACGCGAAGCATCGTTGGAAAATGCCAAACAGCTCTTGCGTGCTACCTCTTTTTCAAAAGACAATACGGTACAAATCGTTTTTTTCTCTGCCATTCAAGCTTACTATGGACTTTTTGGGGCGAACGCATCATTAGAAGCGGCTAAGGAAGCAGAGATATATGCCAAAGAGAGCCTTAATGTGGCTAAGACGCGCTACACTATCGGTACGGCAACGCCCTCGGATACGCTTCAAGCGCAAACTGCCTACTCACAAGCCGTACTCAATCGCATCAAAGCACAAGGTAGCGTGAAAAATGCACAAGGAACACTTGCAAGTGTGCTAGGTGCCTCACCTGATACTGCCTTAGCCTTAGTTTCCCCAACGCTTAAAATACCCACTGAAGTTTTTGAGAACAATATGAAAACACTGATGGATGAAGCGCTCATTGCAAGACCAGATTTGATGGCCGCACAAGCTAAAATCAAAGCGTATAGAGCCAATATAGAAGCCGCAAAGGCAGAAGATAAGCCCTCTATCTCTCTCTCGGCTGTGAGTGGGCACACTGATTCGTCGGTATTGGATAGTTATCGTAATTCAAGCATCGGCTTGTATGTGAGTGTTCCGCTTTTTAATGGCTATAACACCAAATACAAAGTTCAAGCTGCCAAAGAGCAGTTAAGACTCTCTCAAGCTGAGTATGAAAAACTCTCTCAAGACGCCTCTTTAGAAGTATACCAAACCTATCAAACACTTTTTAGTGAAACAAACGCTGTTCGCGCAAGTGCTGATTTGGTCGCGAGTGCACAAGCTTCGTATCAGCTTTCGATGGGGCGTTACAAAGCAGGTGCTGGGACAGTTTTGGATTTACTGAGTGTTCAAAGTGCTCTCGCTAGTGCACGACAACAATATGTTCAATCACTTTATAATTGGTACATCACCAAAGCCAACCTAGCAAAAGCCATGGGTGAGCTTAATTTTTCAACACTTAAAGGAGAGCAATAATGCTAAAAAAAGTTTTCAATAAATGGACAATGCTCATTCTTTTTCTAGGAATAGTTATCGCTGGATATATGGTATGGAAAAAAAATCAACAACTTCCCTTAGAAGCCAAATATACTTTGCAAAGCGTTGAAATGGGAGATATTACCCAAAGTGTTTCTGCCAATGGCACACTCAATCCCTTAGTCCTCGTCACTGTAGGTACCCAAATATCAGGACGAGTAACCAAACTGTATGTTGATTTTAATGATCGTGTGAAAGAGGGTCAGGTATTGGCGCAACTGGATCGCTCTTTACTAGACGCACAAGCAGCACAAAGTGAAGCCAATGTTAAAAGTGCTGAGGCAGCACTTGAACTTGCGATTGCCAATAATAAACGATCCC
>JAQWCT010000275.1 GCA_028705785.1 Sulfurospirillaceae bacterium
TGATGAGCGCATCAAGGTCATCAAGCTTGGGCGTGTTGATGTAATGCTCCAAATTATCCATCAAAGCATGGATGGTTTGCGGATGTTGCGGTGGCATAAAAACGACTTCGCCACTCTGTTCATTTTTAAGCACCGTTCCGCTTTGAGAACGCATACCCGCATCATTGCCCTCTAATACTTTTTGAATCTCGATGATATGTTTTTTGAGCAACAAACGATACTCCCCAATCAACGAAAACCCCGTATAAAGTGCCTCACGGTAGCGTTGTACCTCTTTGGCTTGTTGGGAGATAGACGCAATGCTCACACTCGCACGGTACAATTCATCGTGCGTGGTGATGATATTTTCAATCTCCGAAGAGTCTTTGGCTTCTTGCAAAGAGAGAGCATTGATCAAGATGTGCTGATTGGGGATGGAGGTTGCCACGCCTTTGAGTTCGGCTAAGGCACGGTTGGCGCTGATAACTTTTTTAAGAATTTCTTTTGTCTCTAAGTCGATGGAAAGCGGAAGCGGTGCGGGAATGTACTCATCAGCCATGAAACCCCTTTGATATGCGTCATTTTTGTATCAAATTACCCCTATATAAAAAATATGGGTAATTTTTTCATTATTTTACCCAAGTATTTAGAAAATGGGTAATTTTTTTGATTTTTTACTTCTATTACACAAACATCTGTTGCAAAAGTGCTTTTTTAAACTGCTGGGTTTGTGCTAGTTGGCTCTTTACATGTAAGCATTTTTCATCAATGGCGGAGAGGAAATTGGCGATTTTGGTTTGTTCTGCGAGAGAGGGAAGTTGAATTTTAAATTTTGAAAATTCTGTTTTATTAATTATCGGCAATGTTGTATTGGCTTGTGTTGACTTTATATAAGGTGTTAATTTTAATAACACATAATACAAAAATTCATTATTAACATTTTCAAAAGCTATAATAGAATTTATTTGCTGATTTGTAATGCTTGGTAATGTTGTAATTGCCATTTTGCCAATCGATGCAATACATGTATAAACAATAGAACCTTTAGGTAAAACTTTAGTATTTGGTTGCTTTACTATTTTTCTAGCTGTAAGAATTTGATATTTTGTATTTTCGTTTATATCTGTTGGTGTAATAAATTGAATATCTCCATCCCAAAAATCATCATTAGATGTACTTGGAGTTTTACCAGTTATAACTTGACCAACTTCCCCCAACTTCTTTTCTTCCCATTCAGGGTATTCACTGCCATCATTACATGTAAAGCGAAGTTCTTGCGAGAAGAGTTTTTGCAGGACACTTTTTTTGTATTTTTCGAGGGTTTTAGCTTTACATGTAAGCTGTTCTATCTTGGCATCCACCGCCGTTAAAAACGAAGCAATTTTCTCTTGCTCTGGTTTTGAAGGGGCAACAATAGGCAATGTTAAAACATCTCCTTTAGTGATATTCTTCATAGAATTACTTGTTCCAGTAGCTCTTTCAGATAACAATGTTCTTATCTTAGTAGAAGATATTAAAATTGATGTCCATAAGGGTGAGGCATCTTTTCTAATTTTGGCTGCCCAAAGCCTATCAGGTAAAAAAGTATTGAGATTATCATATTTTACAAATGCATTTGCACCAACAAGTGCTGGTGTATTCATTCTGCTGATAATAATACTATTGGCAGTAACTGGTTCTTTCAATCTCTGAATTTCTATATCATCTAAAACAACCTTATTTTCAGAAATATCAAAAATATCATATGAAACGCAGCTTGTTTTTAAAATAGATTTTTCATTTGATTTTGCAGGTCTCTCGGTGGAGTTAACACTAATTCCTGCATCAAGACTTTGAATTAAATCTCCAAGAGCCTTCTCTTCCCACTCCCCACAAAACTCAGGAAAACGCAGTTTGGGTTCTTTACATGTAAAGCTCATGAGATTGCTCAAAATGGTGTCGCAATGCCCAGTTCTTTGCAGAACATGGCGATGCTTTCATCGGTTTTTTTCATGGCAATTTCTAAGGCTTGAAGTTCATTTGAGACTTCATCAAGGTCGATGCGTTCTTCTTCTTCAAAGGTATCCACATAGCGAGGGATGTTGAGGTTGTAGTCGTTTTCTTGTATCTCTTCAAGGGTGGCGAGGTGGGAGTATTTTTCGCTCTCTATTCGGTTTCTAAAGGTTGAGATGATTTTCTCAACATTTTCATCGGTGAGGATGTTTTGGTTTTTAACTTTCTCAAATTCATTGGATGCGTTGATGAAAAGGACATGGTCGCTATCTTCACGGCACTTTTTAAAGACCAAGATGCAAGTCGGTATGCTCGTACCGTAAAAGATGTTCGCAGGTAAACCGATGATGGCATCGAGGTAGTTTTTGTCTTTGATGAGAAACTCTCGTATGTGCCCCTCAGCACCTCCACGAAAGAGTACGCCATGGGGAAGAATGACTGCCATCGTTCCATTGTCAGCGAGGTGGTGAAGCATGTGTTGCACAAAGGCAAAGTCGGCTTTGGAAGAGGGGGCAAGTCTGCCGTACTGGGAAAATCTATCGTCGCTTAGGTGCAATGGGCTTGCCGACCACTGCGCCGAAAACGGTGGGTTGGCGACGATGGCTTCAAAGGT
>JAQWCT010000073.1 GCA_028705785.1 Sulfurospirillaceae bacterium
AAAATCAGTTTTTTGTCAAGATACTTAAGCGAGAACACGAGGGATGTGCGGTCAATCGAGGCGAAAAACTGTTTATTGGATTTAATCAAAAGGATGTATGCTACCTATGAGAAATTGGTTTACGATACTATTGGTCCTATTAGGTTCCGTTATTTTGTTGTTTTTAACACTTCCTTTGTTTAAAATGTTGGTGGGCACAAGCCCTAGCGTACTTTTGAGTACACTCTCCCAAGGCGATGTCAGTTCTTCGGTTATTTTGACGATGAAAGTTTCTCTTTTCGCTACGCTTTTTGCACTCATCACAGGACTACCTTTAGCCTATCTCATAGCACGATACGAATTTTTTGGTAAATCTTTCTTAGAAACACTCGTCGATATTCCCATTATGATTCCCCACACCGCAGCGGGTATCGCCCTTTTAGTAGCGTTTGGACACGGACAACTAGGAGGTTTTTTTGACGCCCTTGGCATTAGTTTCATAGGGACAGAAGCGGGGATTATGATAGCCATGATGTTCCTCTCTGCCACTTTTCTTATCAACGGAGCCAAAGAAGGTTTTAAAAAAGTCGACATCAAACTCGAAAAAGTCGCCAGAACACTTGGTGCAAGTCCACTGAGAGTTTTCTTTGCCATCTCCATCCCCAACGCCAAAAAAGACATTGTCAATGGTTGTTTAATGATGTGGGGAAGAGGACTTGGCGAGTTTGGCGCAGTCGTCATTTTAGTTTATCACCCTATGACCGCACCTGTACTTATCTACGATAGATTCACCAGTTTTGGGCTGAGTTACTCTGCCCCAGTGGCGGCTGTGATGATTATACTTTCGATTATGGTGTTTTTGAGCGTTAGGTTTATCAATAACCGTTTGAAATAGAGAGTCTCTTGAGGGGAATAACCCCATAAGAGGCGCATGAAATATGTAAATTTCGCATAGTGTATAGCGCAAAGAAAGAAGGATGAAATGTGTTAAGTGAAATGTTCTTATCGGTGGCGATTTTAGGGATAGAGCCTGTTTTGTGGGTATTGATTTTTATGAGTTTTCTAGGATTGAGTGTGAGTATTGAGAGATTCTTCTCATTTCAAAATCTCAAAAAAATAGCACCTAAGATGGATTATTATGAGCTTAAAATTGCACTCGAAGCACGGTTAGGTATTTTGGCGACGATGGGAAACAATGCTCCTTTCATAGGGCTTTTTGGAACGGTTTTAGGTGTGATTCAAGCCTTTCATAGTTTAGGGACAAGTGGAGCAATGGATGTGAGTTCTGTGATGGTTGGTATTTCAGAAGCGTTAGTGGCGACTGCCGCAGGGCTTTTTGTTGCTATCCCTTGTGTGATAGTGTATAACTACTATGTGCGAGTGACAAGGGTTCTATTGGCACAAAATGAGGCGTTCAATCGTCATGGCTAAACACGAACAAGATGATACGATTTCAGAAATCAATATGACACCCTTTGTCGATATCGTATTGGTTATTTTAGTTATTTTTATGGCAACGGCAACCTTTGTTGTGCAAGGTAAAATACCACTCAATTTACCGCACAGTAGTTTGGAACAAGCTCCCCTTGAGCATAAAAAGCCACTCATTGTCTCCGTTTCTCATGAGGGTAGTATTTATCTTGATGATGTGATGATTGATTCAGAAAAGCTAGTCGAAATAGTGGGTTCAAAAATTGAAGCGAACCAAGAAGTTATTTTACGATCGGATGCTAAAACACCTTTTGAGTTTATCGTCAAAGTCATTGAAGCCTGTAAAAAAAACAACATTCATCGTTTTGCCATTCAAACAAAAATAGAGTCTTTATGATGACCTCTTTATCACGATGGATAATCCCCTTATCACTCTCGATGGGAATTCATTTGGCTTTATTTGGACTCTTTTTTTATATGCTCAAACTTATACCACACCCTTTAGAGCCTAAACCTGTGGAAGAGTTTATCATTACCTCTGTGGAGTCATTACCTAGGGTGGTAGAAGCACCTTTGCAACAGCCGATTGAAGAGCGTATAAAAGAGGAGCCTGTCGTTGTACTACCCAAAGAAGAGGTGAAGGTAAAAAGGAGTGAAGTCCCTAAAAAAGTCGCGCTAAAGCCTGTGCCAACCCAAGCGTCATCACCTCTTTTAAAGAGTGACACTTTTTCGCAAGCCCATATGGAAACTTTGCCATCAATGCCTGTAAGCACGGTGGAAGAAGTGGTTTCTAAACCATCTTTGTCACGTCAATCCCATATTGATTCGGAAGAGATACAGCGGTATCTTGTGCAGGTTAAACAAAAAGTTCAGCGTCATTTAGAGTATCCCGCTCAAGCGAAAAAAATGCGTTTGGAAGGGGAAACTATCTTAAGGTTTTCAATTTTTGCCAATGGTTCTTTGAACGAAATTTCTATTGAAATTGTTCAATCCAGTGGGAAAAAAATATTCGATGACCAAGCGATTATTGCATTAAAAGAGGCAGCCCCATTTGCTTCTCCTCCTAAAGAGTCTATGACACTTAGGGTACCTGTTTCGTTTAAATTAAAATCATAGTGAGCAACATGAAAAAAAATAAAATAAAAATACCATCAAATATGCAATTTTTACAGATTGTATTTTTATGCAGTCATAGAGGGAAGAGATGTATTTAAGAGGCTTGTGGTTATGGAGCATGGCTGTATTGATTCTTATATTGAGCATTGTTGCTGCTTTTTTTGTAGGGCATTATCCTGTGTCGTATGCAGAGTTTAAAGAGGCTTTGGTGTATTGGTTAGGCATTGCTAAAAGTGCCCAAGGAGAAGAGGCTACAAGGCGCATTATCGAAACTTATACGATTTTATATGAAATTCGCTTTCCACGCATTATCGCTGCGGTGTGTATTGGTGCCTCCCTTTCTGTTTCAGGAGCCGTTTTTCAAGGGATTTTTGTCAATCCTTTGGTTTCACCCTCTATTTTAGGTGTTCTCTCAGGTGCTTCTTTTGGTGCCGCTTTGGGGATGGTTTTCCATCAATCAACACCTATCGTGCAATTGAGTGCTTTTATCTTTGCTTTTATAGCGGTTTTCTTTGCTTTGGGTATTGCAAAATTGTACGGCAAAGGCAACGCGATTTTGATGTTGGTTTTAGGAGGCGTGATTAGTTCATCACTCTTTAGTGCACTGCTTTCTATTTTAAAATATATAGCAGACCCATATAACGCATTGCCTTCCATTGTCTATTGGCTCATGGGTTCTTTATCTTCGGTCTCATTACACGGTGTGTATGCTGCTGCCCCTTTGATGTTTCTTTCCATGGTGCTTTTAGTTATTTTTAGCAAACACCTCAATCTTTTGAGTCTTGGGGAAGATGAAGCAAAAGCATTAGGTGTGGAGGTTGAAAAGATACGCTTGTTTATCATTGTTTTAGCCACACTTTTAAGTGCCTTGAGTGTTATGCTAGCAGGGGTTATTGGTTGGATTGGCTTAGTCATACCGCATATTGCGCGCTTTTTAGTGGGTCCAAACCATAGTGTTTTATTGCCTTTTTCTGCTTTGGTAGGTGGCATATTCTTGCTCTTGGTGGATTCTCTTTCGCGTGGATTTTTTACCATGGAAGTTCCTTTAGGTATTTTAACTTCTTTGATTGGTATTCCTATGTTTATCCTGATTTTACGACATAGCGCAAAGGAGTAAAAAAGTGTTAGCTTTAGAAAATATCCAGTGTGCTTATGGCAAGAAAAATGTTATTCATGGCATCGACTTACATGTAAACAAAGCTGAAGTGGTATCGATACTAGGGGCTAATGGCAGTGGTAAAAGTACGCTCTTGAAAGCTATCGTTGGGTTATTGCCTTACACAGGTTCAATACGCATTCAATCGACTCTCGTGGAAAAGCTCAAAAGGGTTGAGCGAGCGGCGTTAATAGCATATGTGCCTCAAATGAGTTCTATACCCTTTGATTTTAGTGTACTTGAAGTGGTTTTAATGGGTCGTTTTCATACCTCCTCTTTTGGATTTAATTACGCCAAAGAGGATGTAGCATGGGCGCATAGGTGTCTTGAAAAAGTTGGTATGGGTGCATTTTCAAAGCAAGCTTATAAAAATCTCAGTGGAGGTGAGCGCCAATTAGTGCTTATCGCAAGGGCTTTAGCACAACAAAGTAGCATCATTGTTATGGATGAACCTGTCACGGGATTGGATTTGGGAAATCAAATGCATTTGTTAGATCTGATAAGTACATTAGCCCAAGAGGGTTACACCATCCTTCAAACCACGCACTATCCTGATCATGCGTTAAGAGTGTCTCATAAAGTTGCATGGATTGCGCATGGAAAATTGTTAGCGTATGGAGAACCTCAGGAGGTCGTTACGGTTGAGCGTATTTTGGAAGTCTATGGTGTAGCTTCTGAAATGCTTAAACATGAAAGTGGAGTGCATCATTTGTTTCCATTAGGATTTTTACATAAGGAGTGTTTGTGCGGTTCATGATAATTTTTTGCGGGTGGTTAAGTTCTTGGTTAATGGCGCAAACCAGTTTAGACATGGTGGGTAGAAGCGTGGAGATACCCAAAACAGTTCAAAGGGTTTTCCCTGCTTCTCCGCCCATGATGATTTTACTCTATGCCTTAGCGCCTGAAAGTATGATAGGGGTTAATTATGTGTTTAGAGAAGAAGAGAAACGCTATATGCTGCCTCATGTGAGAGATTTGCAACCACTGGGAAGTTTTTTTGGTTCAGGCAATGAAGCTAATGTTGAAAAAGTATTAACCCTTAAACCTGACATTGTCTTTGGCTGGGATGTTGTGCGTGCGCGTGCTACATCGTTTGAACATACCTTGGAGCGTTTTCGTATTCCCTTGGTTTACATTGCTCAAAGTTCGATTGAACAGACAAAAGATGCCCTATTGGTTATGGGAAAGTTTTTAGGCAAAGAGGAGCGTGCTCAAACACTTGTGAGTTATGCTGAAAATAATTTGCAACGGGTCAAAAAGAGTGTTGATGCTTTGGGTGAGAGGAAAAAAGTCAAAGTCTATCTAGCACAAGGCGAGGATGGCTTAACCACCGAGTGTGATGGCAATATGCAATCAGAAATCATTCCGCTTGCTGGAGGGGTAAATGTTCATACCTGTGGTGAAAAGCTTAGTGGAGGCTCTAAAAAAGAGACTATTTCGATTGAAAAGCTTTATATGTACGATCCTGATGTGATTTTTGTATGGGATAAACATTTCTACGATGCGTTAAAGCACGAGAAAAAATGGCAACACCTTCGGGCATATAAGGAAAACAAAATCTACTTTGCACCCATTACTCCTTTTAGTTGGCTCAGTCGCCCACCATCTCTTATGCGCTTTTTAGGCGTAGTGTGGATGCACCATCGTTTATATCCTGAGCATTTTACGATCAATGAAGTAGAGGAGGTTCGTAACTTTTATACGCTGTTTTTACATGTAACTTTAGATGAAAAAGATGTTCAAAATATACTAAAAGGAGAATAAGTGAAAAAATCTATACTGTTGAGCATAGCGGCTATTTCGTTTTTATGCGCAGAGAGTATCGTGTACGATTTGGGAAGAATAGAGGTAACGGGCACCTCTGATATCGGGCAAAATAAGACCATTCAGACAGTTGATGCGCAGACTATTCAAGAGAGTGAAAGTAAAAATGTGGTTGAAGCTTTACAAACCATTCCAGGTGTTTTTGTACAGCAAACAGGAAAGAAAAATTTGACGGATATTCGCGTTCGTGGGTTTGATAATAGGCGTGTTCCTATTTTTGTAGATGGTATTCCTGTGTATGTGCCTTACAATAGGGAGACGGATTTGGGAAGATACACAACTTATGATATTTCAGAAATCATCGTCTCCAAAGGGTATGTATCGCCGATGTATGGTGCCAATACTTTGGGCGGCGCTGTGAATATCGTCACGAAAAAGCCAACCAAGGAGTTTGAAGGGCAAATTGGAGCGGGTGTTTTTAGTGGCGATGGACATGAAGAGTTTATGACTCTAGGCACAAATCAAGGGAATTTTTATGGAATGCTATCGGTTTCTAATTATCAAAGAGACTATTTTAACCTCTCTGATGATTATGTGGTAGCAGGAAGAGAAGATGGTGGGAAACGCGATAATTCAGACAGTAAAGACAGTAAAGTCAATATCAAAGTAGGATACACTCCGAATGATACGGATGAGTATTCGTTTAATTATATTGCGCAGCGTGCTGAAAAAGGCAATCCGTATTATGCGAGTAATTACACAGGTGGTGATGAGGGTTCACGCCCTGGTTGGAGAAACCGTCACTGGCGTTGGCCAGAGTGGGATAAGACAAGCTACTATTTTATTACCAAAACAGCGATGGGTGAGCATATGCTAAAAACGCGTTGGTTTTACGATGAGTTTTATAATAAAATGGAAGATTACGGAATGCTACCAGGCTCATTTAATGCGACTGTACCAACCAGTACCTCTGAATATGACGACCATAGCATTGGAGGAAACATTGAGACGAACTTTAAAGTGAGTGACACTCAAATGCTTAAAGTTGCCCTTTTTCAAAAAAATGATTATCATAAAGATATAGCTTCTGCCAGTCCTGGATTAGACATTAAGGCAGAGGGCATTACGCAATCCATTGGTTTAGAGCACTCATGGCAATTAGGAGATCGTTTTACATGGGTTTTGGGAGCAACATATGATAAAAATACGATTAAAAAAGCAGAATATAGACGCACTGTTGCGGGCGTAACCACCATTGGTGAATGGGATCACTATGACAGTGATAGTTTTAACCCAGAGACAGCACTCTATTATAAACTCAATGATCAAACAACACTCTACGGAACGATTAGTAAGCGTAGCAACATGCCCTCTTTAAGTGATCGTTATTCAAGTGGATTTGGATCAGATATCCCCAATCCAGATCTTAAAGCAGAGCGTTCACTCAATTATGAAATTGGTGCAGAACATAAACTCAGTGACAGTCATATTCTTAAAACAGCCTTGTTCTTTACGCAGACAGATGATTATATCGCACGCATGGAAGGCGTGGCGCCCGTGGCAGGTATTTGTACCGTAAATTGTTCACAGTATCAAAATATTGGAGAAGAAGAGCATAAAGGATTTGAAGTTGCAGTGGATTCTTTTTGGAATGATGAGCTTAGCACCAGTGTATTTTACACCTATATGGATGTTGAATTGCAAAAAAGTGAGTCACCCACTGCTAAGTACATTGTTGGTATTCCAGAGCATAGTGTGGGAGCTCGTTTAAAATACTCACCGTTTAAATCGTTAGACATCATTCCATCATTACGGTATGAAACAGAACGCTATGTGGACAATCGCTATAGTACGCCTACCACAAAAGACTTTACGCTGGTTGATCTTAAAATTGCCTATAGGGTAACCAAAGAGTTTGAAGTATCCGCAGGTATCAAAAATCTCTTTGATGAATATTACTACTATACCGAAGGGCATCCAGAAGAGGGTCGTAGTTACTATGCAACAGTTCGCTATACATTTTAAGACAAGGAAAGAGCATTATGAAAAGTACGATAGAAGCAGTAGATTTTAATTTACTGTACACCATGCAAAAGTTTGCCTCGAGCCATAAGAAAAAAGATGTTGGGGCATGGGACGAAAAAGCATCGCAGATGAATCTTAAAATTCATGAGGGGTATTATAATGATGTCATAGATGCGAGAGTTATTCTCTCTTCTTCCGATACATTATTGGATATTGGATGCGGGCCTGGAACATTTTCTTTGCGATTTGCGCCTAAGGTAAAAGAGGTGTATGCGTTTGATTTTTCTCCCAAGATGCTAGAAATTTTAGCGCAAAATGCGAAAGAAAAAGGAATTAACAACATCTCTCACTTTTGTTGCGATATGGAGGGGAGTTGGGAGAATGTTCCCGTGTGCGATGTTGTCCTTGCGTCAAGATGCCTAGAAGTTGACGATCTTCAAAAAGTCCTTCAAGAGCTAGATACACACGCCAAAAAAGCGGTTTATGTCACTTTTAAGGTGGGGAAAAGTTACCTTAATGAAGAGATTTTAAAGATTATCAAACGCGATATTGTGCCGAAGCCAGATTATATCTATGTGTTAAATACGCTTTATAATATGGGCATTTTGGCAACGGTTGATTTCATCTTTCCCAAAAAGTGTGGATGTATTGACAGCACAACAGAAGAGGAATATATCCAAGCGCTTTTATGGAGTTTGGATGGCATAACCCCAGAAGAAGAAGCTTTGGCAAGAGAGTATTTCCTTACATGTAAAGCGCAAGGCAAAAATCCTGCTCTTAGAGACAATCGTTGGGCATTTATTTCGTGGAAAAAATAAAGTTTTGATAAAAGTGGACGCAATGGCGTCCACTCTCTAAAGAAAGAAGGCATTAATATCCATGCATTTATGAATAATATTTTTCAGAATAATTGGGCTATAATAGTTTCAGTTCACGCAAAGAGCGTACATGAGAAGCGTAATGGATGCGTGTGTATGGGCTTCTTGATATTATGTTCTAAAATTTAAGGATATTTATATGCCAAATCACTTTCTTCAAGTGCTTTCGAAGCGTTTATGCCAACGACATATTTTGCGTCAAAAGAACTCTCTTTTTCGTAGATAATCTCTCAATGACTTCACATACTCAACAAAACTCATTTGACCTTATCGTCATCGGCGCAGGAGCTGCTGGGATGATGGCGTCTATTACGGCGGCTCGCAATGGCAACAAAGTTCTTCTTTTGGAAAAACTCGGGGCTGTCGGTGCAAAGCTTAAAGCCACAGGTGGGGGACGATGCAATCTCACCAATACGCTCTCACCTGAAGCTTTTATGGAGCGATTTGGACGAGATGGGCGGTTTATGAAAGATGCTTTGGAAGCATTTAATCATGAAGCGTTGATGGCGTTTTTTGAAGAACTTGGCGTTTTGACACACGCACCCGATGGGTACAGGGTTTTTCCTTTGTCGCATCAGTCTTCGACTATTCTCGAAGCGTTTGAAGTGGAGATGGCGCGACTGGGTGTTGCGCTTTTATGTTCGGCAAAAGTTGAGCAACTTCTTAGCGAAGAGGGACATATCACGGGTGTGCAGACACAGAGTGAAACTTATTTTGCGCCACATGTTATCGTTGCTACGGGAGGACTTGGTTATCCAACGCTAGGAGCGGAGGGTGATGGTTTTATGTTTGCAACTTCGGTGGGGCATAAAGTCACTGAACTATATCCTGCGATGATGCCTTTACATGTAAAGGAAAAGTGGGTTCAAAACTGTCGCGCCGATACGATAGCAGGAGTGGAGATGCGGGTTGCTTTGCCCAAACACAAAAGGCTTAAAGCCGTGGGTGATCTTATCTTTACGAGTCGTGGCGTTAGGGGTCCTGTGGTGTTGGATTTTGCGAGAGAAATCACGGCGATACTAGAAAAGCAAGGCGAAGTTCCTTTGCTGGTCAATTTGACCAAAGGCCTCAACGCAGAGCAGATAAGGGTGCATCTTAAAAATGAAGCTCTCAAAAATCCAGACGCTTCCACACTCTTACATGTAAGCACTTTACTCCCCTTATCCGTGGCAAAAGAGTTATGCACCAACGCACAAATAAACCCCGATGAGCGCTTTAGTAAGCTTAGTGGGCAAGAAAAAGATAGGCTTATCGCACTCCTTACTTGGACACCGCTTACTGTTGTGGGGCATGATGGTTTTAAGAGTGCGATGATCACAAGGGGTGGGGTTTGCCTCAAAGAGATTTGTCCTAAAACGATGCAAAGTAAAGTGGTCAAAGGGCTCTATTTTTGCGGTGAAGTGATGAATCTTGATGGTCCATGTGGTGGCTTTAATCTTCAATGGTCTTTTTCTAGTGGATATATTGCAGGGCAATTATGCTAAAATAAGTAAAATTCAAGGAGTGCCACATGTTTGTAAAGTTAAATGAGAGAGTGTTTTTAAATGCAGATAGAATTACCCGTATTAAAATCGATGAAGTGCAAGATGGCATTAGAATCCGTTTTTACGAGGGTCAATCACAAGTCGCGAAAAGTCAAAAATTTGAGACGGTTGAAAAAGCGCAAGCGTGGATTGAAAACAATATGAAATAAATGCTTCCACTACTGCTTTTTAGGTCTATGGATTAGACAAACAAAAACTTACTTAATGGAGAAAATCATGAAAATAGATTGTTGTGGCTTGGCGTGTCCTGAGCCTGTATTGCAGACAAAAAAAGCGCTTGAGGCATTACCAAATGATGCCATTTTAGAAGTAGTCGTAAACTCGGTAGCTTCGAAAGAAAATGTCCTTCGCTTTGCACAAAATGCTGGTTATGAGGCTAGAAGTGAAGAGCGAGATGAGGGAAAAACCATCATCGCTATCATCAAAGGCTTTACATGTAACATTGTGGCAAGTGATAAAGACGAAAAGTTTTTAGATAAAACACTCTTTCTCAAAAGCGATAAAGTAGGCGAGGGCGAGCTAGGTGGTAAGCTTATCGTAGGCTTTTTAAAATCGATGTTAGAACTCCCCAAACTTCCTAAACGCATCGTTTGTGTCAATACAGCCGTGTATCTTACCACAGCAGATGAGAGTATGCCTATCATGGAAATCCTCAAACAACTCGAAGCAAAAGGCGTAGAAATCTACTCTTGCGGTGTTTGTTTAGAATTTTATGGTGTTGATAAGCAACTCAAAGTAGGCAAAATTGGCAATGCCTTTGGCACGATAGAAATGCTTTTTGGTGGTGAAGGAACTAGATCGG
>JAQWCT010000276.1 GCA_028705785.1 Sulfurospirillaceae bacterium
TGGTAGTCAATGCCCCAAAGAGAAGCTATCTCATTTTTAAGCCCCTCACTGGTAGGTTCTGCTCCGAAAAAGCCCACTTTGAGTTTAAAGTCTTTTTGAATGTCATATCCCTCAGCAAGTGCAACTTCTGCCATATGTAGGGCAAAAGAGGGTGTTGCAGTCAGGACTGTTGCCCCAAAATCTTTGAGCAAGAGTAATTGACGAGAAGTAAAACCTGTTGAACTAGGGATAACAGCTATTTTCATTCGTTCAGCAGCAGTGTGAAAACCAAGACCTCCTGTAAAGAGTCCATATCCATGAGAATTTTGCATAATATCTTGAGAAGTCACGCCTCCCATCGTAAAAGCACGACCCATTACTTCAGCCCAAATCGCCATATCGTGTTCTGTATATCCTACAACTGTTGGTTTACCCGTTGTCCCACTTGAACTGTGAATACGAACAATTTGATCCATATCGACAGAAAACATACCAAAAGGATAATTATCGCGAAGGTCTTTTTTCTTGGTAAATGGAAGCTTAGCAATATCACTTAAAGATTTAATGTCTTGGGGTTTTACACCGAGTTCATCAAACTTCTTTTTATAAAAGGGCACAAGGTGATATACCCGTAAAAGTGTCTCTTTAAGATGGGTCAGTTGCCACGCTTGAAGCTCATCTTTACAGAGGCTTTCATTTTTACTAAAAGTCATACTAAATCATCCTTACATGTAAAAGTGTTTGGCTTGTAAAACTTCGATATTTTTTGCTTCAAGCGCTTTTAGTGCATCTGCAAAACGCTCTTTTTCGACACTAAAGATAAAGATACCTGTGCTGGATTCATAAAAACTATAAGTATAGAGAATGTTGATATTGGCTTCAGCTAAAGCTGTAACAACCGTGTCAAAACTTCCCACAACATCTTCAATTTTGACACCAAAGACATCCGTAAAACGAACGCTAAATCCTTCATCTTCTAAGATGGCTTTAGCCTTTTCTGGGTTATCGACGATGGTGCGAACGAGTCCAAAATCCGTAGAATCAGCCAGTAAAATAGACTTAATGGAAATGCCATTTTTGGATAAAGCATGGGTAAAATCACTGAGTTCTCCTGCTTTATTTTCAAGAAAAACAGTTAATTGTTTGATGTGGTATTGCATTATAGGCTCCTTTTATCGATGACACGAACGGCTTTTCCGACACTTCTCTCTATACTTCTAGGCTCGACTAATTTGACATCGGCGTTGATATAGAGGTTGTTAAGCAATTCATGTTGAATGGTTTTTTTGATTTTTTCTAAGGCTCCGATACTGTCAAATGGCATGTCTTCGGTGACTTCAACCATGATTTCAAGTTTATCGAGATAGCCCTTTTTATCGGCAACAATTTGATAATTAAGCGTAATGCCCTCAATGTTAGAGAGCACATGTTCAACTTGTGATGGGAAGACATTGACACCATTGACGATAAGCATATCATCGACCCGACCCATAACGCTTTTCATGCGCACATGAGTGCGTCCACACTTACATGGCGTTCTATCCAAAGAGGTAATATCTCCCGTACGATAACGGATAATAGGAAAAGCTTGTTTTGTCAAAGAAGTGATGACTAATTCTCCCTTTTCTCCATAAGGTAAAACTTCTCCTGTTTTAGGGTCGATAATTTCAGGGTAAAAGTGGTCTTCAAAGACATGTAAATCTTTACTTTCAAAACAGTTACTTGAAACACCTGGTCCTATGATTTCAGATAAACCATAAATCTCACAGTAATGAATGCCCCACACACGAGCCACTTCTTCTTTAAGCCCAAGACTTGTTGGCTCTGCTCCAAAAATACCGCATTTGAGTTTAAAATCTTTGGCGATATCATAACCCTCTGCTAACGCAGTTTCAGCCATATGAAGGGCAAAAGAGGGCGTAGAAGTCAAAACGGTTGCTTCAAAGTCTTTCATCAGCATAAGCTGCCTCGAGGTAAAACCTCCTGAGCTTGGTACAACCGTAGCTCCTACGGTTTCTGCACCATAGTGAAGTCCGAGCCCTCCGGTGAAAAGCCCATAACCATAGGCATTGTGAGCTGTGTCTTCTGAGGTAACCCCAGCCATGGTATAAACTCTTGCAATCACTTCATTCCAAATATCTAAGTCCGATTTGGTATAGCCTACGACCGTAGGTTTCCCTGTTGTTCCACTCGAACTGTGGATGCGTACAACAGCGTCTTTTTTAACCGCAAATAGTCCAAAAGGATAGTTGTCTCGTAAGTCTTGTTTTTTAGTAAAAGGCAGTTTTGAGATATCTTCTATAGAAGTGATATCTTTTGGCTCAAGCCCTAGCTCTTTAAATTTATTGTGGTAAAAAGGCACATTTGCATAGACGCGAGCGATGGTTTCTTGAAGTCTTTGTGTTTGAATTTTTGCTAATTCATGGCGTGGAAGCGTTTCTTCTTTTGACCAAATCATGCTCTATCCTTTGCATCATTTATCCCTTGATGAAGGACTTCAATATTTTTGCTTGCAACTTTAGCATTCATTTGCGTAATCGCCTCTTCAATTTGCTTACATGTAAAGGGAAAATGTGGGTCAAGGGCTAAGGTTGCTCC
>JAQWCT010000277.1 GCA_028705785.1 Sulfurospirillaceae bacterium
TAAAAGCCGTCCAGTGTATGAGTTAGCAAAAAAGACAGCGGCGAAAAAGAACGCTAATGCGGCAGCAGATAAAAAATATGGTGTGGGAGTTTCAGTGAATATCTATGGTTGTGGCTTAGATGGCCCTGACTCTTCCGAAGCATGGGCAGAGCTTACGCCAACAGGGGTTGCAGTCGGTAACTCATGGGAAGATCACGGTCAAGGTGCGGATATTGGTACGCTTACCTTTGCGCATGAAACCTTAAAACCTCTTAATCTTAAACCTGAGCAAATTGATTTGGTACTCAACGATATGACCAAAACACCAAACAGCGGCCCAGCAGGCGGCAGTCGCTCGAATGTGGTTACGGGTAATGCAACTGTTGTGGCATGTCGAAATTTGCTTGAGGCGATGAAAAAAGCAGATGGCACCTACCGAACCTACGATGAGATGGTAGCCGAAGGCAGAGAGCTTAAATACATGGGCAAATGGACAGCTCCATGCACCGATACACCACCGACAGACGGTCAAGGTAACCCATTTGCAGCTTACATGTACGGTGTGTGTGTTGCTGAAGTCGAGGTCGATACGAAAACAGGTAAAACCAATGTTGAGAAAATGACACTCGCTTCGGATGTCGGTACGATCATCAATAAACTCGTTGTTGATGGGCAAATGTATGGCGGTTTGGTTCAAGGTATCGGTCTAGCTTTAAGCGAAGACTTTGATGATCTTAAAAAACATACCACCTTGACAGGGTGCGGTATCCCTAAAATTAAAGATGTTCCTGATTCTTTGGATCTCATCTACACTCAACACCAACGACCTAATAGCTTACTAGGCGCCTCAGGTGCGGGCGAAATGCCTCTTGCTGCTCCTCATGCGGCGATTATCAACGCGATTTACAATGCGTGTGGTGCGAGGGTAACACACTTGCCAGCACGCCCTGAAAAAGTTTTGGCTGCAATGGCTTAAGCTTTACATGTAAGAGTGGGATACACGCGTATCTCACCTCTTACTTGTGCTTTTAACGCGATATTTTGAGGAGAAAAGAATGGATTTAGATAAATTATTAGAGATTAGCAATCAATGTATTCATTCAGAGCCTCCCGTATGCGTAGCATCGTGTCCCGTTCATATGGATGTGATTGCTTTTGCGCACGAAATTGAAAAAGGTGATTTTGCTAAAGCGTATAAGGTGATGGAAGCCAAAATACCCTTTAGCAGACTTATTGGAAAAATCTGCGACCACCCTTGTGAGAGTCGTTGTGTACGAAAAGAGGTGGGTGGAAGTATTCGCATCAGCGAACTGGAAAAAACCGTTATTGATTTAGGCTACACAAGTCCTAAAAAACCATTGCTTATGCCCAAAAATAAAGGCACCGTTGCGATTATTGGTGGGGGATTAAGCGGTTGTGTTGCAGCGCTTGAACTGGATAAAAAAGGCTACAAAGTCAGCATTTATGAAAAAACAGACCGTTTAGGTGGAAGCCTTTGGGATTATGAGGCTCAAGGGTTAGAGACCGCCATCATCGAAGAAGAACTCTCCGTGATTTCAAAAAAGGGCATTACAGTTTGTTGTAACACCGAAGTTACCCAAGAAAATCTGATAAATTATAGTGAAACATACGATGCTGTTTATTTAGGGACTGGGGTTTGGAGCAAAGCGTACGCTATCCATCCTGAAACATTTCAAGTCAATGATTCTTCCTTGTTTATCGGTGGAAAACTTCAAACGCAAAACCATTCTATTATCTTTTCGGCGAGTTCAGGCAAAAGAGCAGCGGTTTCGATAGACCGCTATATTACGAAAACTTCCATGCTCGCTTCTAGAGAGAGGGAAGGTGTTTTTGAGACAAAATTAAATTATAAAATTGATACGGTAGAACCTATTGAAGAAGTAGTTAAAACATCTTCTATTTATTCTGAAAATGAAGCAATAGAAGAAGCAAAGCGATGTCTTAAATGCCAATGCGATGCGTGCATCAAGGCGTGTGTGCATATGCAACGCTTTTCGATTACTCCTGATAGATATATTAGAAGTATCAATCACAACGAACGCATCGTTTTAGGAACACGCAGTGCCAATTTGATGATCAACTCCTGTACCGAGTGCGGGCTGTGCAAAGAGGTGTGTCCTCTTGGTATTGGCATGGGAGACATCATTCACGCTACGAGACAGAGCATGGTTGAACGCGGTAAAATGCCCATTTCTGCGCATGATTTTGCCCTTAAAGATATGCAGTTTAGTCACAGCGATTACTTTTCCTTAGTACGCAAACAACCGAGTAAAGAGCAATCCAAAAATCTTTTTTACTACCCCGTCATTGCCTTTTCGCAGTATGCACGAGGTTTGTACAAAGGCTCTGGAAAAACGGGTTATCTTTTTTACCCAGGCTGTCAGCTTAGCTCCACACACACAGATTATATTGGCGCTATTTACAAACATTTGGTGGGTGTCATCAAAGAGAAAGATGCCGATAACGATGTGGGGCTCTATCTAGGCTGTTGTGGTGCTCCTGCGGATTGGGCAGGAAGGCTTGATCTGATGCCCCAAAGTATTGAAAAAATTCACACAAC